>CAMBWM010000138.1 GCA_945871335.1 Polaromonas sp. YR568
CGAAAAACCGTTGTGCCGCAGGTTCACAGCGATAAGCTCGGCGATGGAGGGCTCGTCCTCCACCACCAAAACCCTGGGTAGTTTTCTCATCTGACGACTGACTCCACTTGGCTCATGGGCGTGTGGCGTACATCCTCGCCTTTGACGATGAAAATAATTTGTTCTGCAATGTTTTTAGCGTGGTCACCAACCCGCTCAATCGACTTTGCGAGGAAAAGCAAATCAAGGCTGGGCGAGATAGTGCGCGGGTCTTCCATCATGTAGGTGATCAGTTTGCGCAAAAAACCGTTGTATTCGTCGTCGATTTCGTTGTCCTGCTTGATGATGGCCACTGCCATGGTGGTGTCAAGTCGAGCAAACGAGTCAAGCGTCTTGCGCAGCAGGGCAGCGGCCAGGTCGGAGGCTACGCGCAATTCTGAGCTGGGCAAATTGCGTGGTGTGCCGTTTTGTATGATGGATTTGACCATGCGTGCAATACGGGCGATCTCGTCACCTGCGCGCTCCAGGTTCTGCGTGGTGCGTGAAATTGCCATCAAAAAGCGCAAGTCACGTGCTGTCGGTTGGCGACGGCCAATGGTAGAGATGATCTCGTGGTCAATGCTCATCTCCATCTGGTTGATAACGGCTTCTTTTTCCAGTACCTGTTCTGCTGTCTCCAAACTCAGATGCACCAGTGCATAAATGGCTTGATGCAGTTGAGCCTCAACCAGTCCGCCCATCTCTAAGACATGGGTGGAGATGGAGTTCAGTTCTGTGTCGAACTGGCTGGAGATGTGTTTGTCGCTCATGATTAACCAAACCTTCCTGTGATGTAGTCTTCTGTTTCGGTGCGTTTTGGCTTGAAGAATATCTGCTCGGTTGCACCGAACTCAATCAGTTCCCCCAGGTACATGTAGGCGGTGAAGTCACTGCAGCGGGCGGCCTGCTGCATATTGTGCGTCACGATGGCAATGGTGTAATCATTTTTGAGCTCATTGATCAGCTCTTCCACCTTGCCGGTAGAAATCGGATCCAGCGCGGAGGTGGGCTCATCAAGCAGCAGAACCGACGGTTTGACGGCCACGCTGCGGGCGATACAAAGACGTTGCTGCTGACCGCCAGACAGAGACAGTCCGTTTTGCCCCAGTTTATCTTTGACCTCGTTCCACAGCGCTGCCTTGGTCAAGGCCCATTCGACACGCTCGTCCATGTCGCTTTTGTTCATGCTCTCGTAGAGCCGCACGCCAAAAGCGATATTTTCATAAATAGTCATCGGGAACGGTGTTGGCTTTTGGAACACCATGCCGATGCGCGCACGAAGCAAATTCAAGTCCTGCTTTGTGTCTAGGATGTTAGTACCGTAAAAATTGATCTCACCTTCAGCCCGCTGGCCAGGGTACAGGCTGTACATGCGGTTGAGTGTACGCAGCAGAGTCGATTTTCCACAGCCGGATGGTCCGATAAATGCCGTGACTTTGCGTTCGGCAATGTTCATGGTGACTTCTTTAAGACCGCGAAATTTACCGTAATAAAAGTCGAGGTTGCGCACCTCGATTGCGTTTTTCAGTTCTTTGAGGGTTTCAGGCATTTTTTCAGTCCGGTTTACATTCAGTCATTAAATATTTGAAAGGAGTCAAGTCGGCAGGTCGGCAGTTTTTAAGCGCTCACTTTTTCACGGAAGAAAACCCGTGCCAGGATATTCAAAACCAGTACGGCCAGGGTGATAATCAGCGCGCCACCCCAAGCCAAACGTATCCAGTTTTCGTAAGGGCTCATGGCGAATTGAAAAATCACCACCGGCAAGTTGGCCATCGGCTTGCTCATGTCTGTGCTGTAAAACTGGTTGTTCAAGGCAGTGAACAAAAGTGGTGCGGTTTCACCGCTGATGCGTGCAAGGGCTAACAGCAAGCCCGTGATGACGCCACTTTTGGCTGCCCGCAATGTGACCAGGGTTGAGACCTTCCAGCGCGGTGCACCCAGCGCAAAGGCTGCTTCGCGAAGACTTCCCGGCACCAGCCTGAGCATGTTTTCGGTGGTACGCATCACAACCGGAATAGCAATCACCGACAAGGCCAGACTGCCTGCATAGCCTGAGAAACGACCGAAAGTGGCCACAGCGATGGCGTATACAAAAAGCCCCAGTACGATGGAAGGGGCCGACAGCATGATGTCGGTGACAAAGCGTGTTAGCTCTGCAGTCTTGCTCTGGTCACCATATTCCGTCAGGTAGATCCCTGCCAAAATACCAATGGGCGTCGACACCAAAACAGACAAACCCACCATCATCAGGCTACCGACGATGGCATTGCGCAGCCCGCCGCCCTCTGTGCCCGGTGCCGGCGTGTCTTTGGTCAACAAGTTCCAGTCCAGCGCTGCAATGCCGTTGGAGAAAAGCACAAACAAAATCCACAGCAGCACTGTCAAACCAAGTGCCATAGCGCACATTGACAAAAACAGTCCTTGCGAATTGGCGCGGCGACGGCGGGCGTAGAGTTGTTGGTTGAAATTGTTCAACATGTCAAATGCCCTTTGCTTTCTCGGTGCGGTTGATCAGCAACTTGGCCATGGCCAGCACCACAAAAGTGATTACAAACAGTAGAAACGCCAGCGCAAACAAAGTGGCGATGTGAAAGTCTGCAGCCTCACCAAATTCATTGGCCAGGGTGGAGGCGATAGATGTACCGGGGGAGAATAAGGAAGTCGGCATCCGGTTGGCATTGCCGATGACGAAGGTGACAGCCATCGTCTCGCCGAGTGCGCGACCCAGGCCCAGCATGATGCCGCCGATCACGCCGGTTTGCGTATAGGGTAGGACAACGTTACGGATGACTTCCCAGGTGGTGCAACCCAAGCCGTAAGCCGATTCACGGAGGATGGGGGGTGTGACGTCGAAAACGTCGCGCATCACGGCGGCAATGAAGGGCAGCACCATGAAGGCCAGCACAATGCCGGCCGCCAGAATGCCCATGCCGTTGGTTGAGCCGCCGAATAAAAAACCGACCAAAGGCATGCCGCCCAGGATTTTTTGCAGAGGTACTTGAAGGTAGTCTGCAAAAAGTGGTGCAAAGACAAACAGACCGAACATGCCGTAAATGATGGAGGGCACAGCCGCCAGTAACTCGATGGCGGTTCCCAGTGGACGACGCAACCAGGTGGGGCAGGTTTCTGTCAGAAAAACCGCAATTCCAAAAGCCAGGGGCACGGCGATCAGCATGGCAATGCCTGCGCTGGCCAATGTGCCGACGATGGAGATGGCTGCACCAAATTCTTCGTTGACGACGTCCCATTCGACACGCCATATAAATTGAAGGCCAAATTTTTGAAATGCCGGCCAAGCATTGATGAACAGCGAAACAATAATGCCCGTCAGGGCCAGCAATACCAGCAGAGAGAAAGTTTGCGTGAGCCGGTGGAAGACGATGTCTTGAAATCTTTGCCGCTTGGCGATACCCACCATGTTCGTCTGGCTGGATTCGGTCATCACAGCTTCGGACTGTGCGCTAGATGAATTCATACTGGCTTCCATACTCATGACATTACCCTGGCCATTTTGCTTCTTCTAAAAAAACCATGGGCCTGCGCGTTGCAGGCCCACGGAGGGTTTTTGCAGAATTTACTTCTGGATTTGTGACCAGACTCTGCTGCGGATCTGGTCAGTCAAGCTGCTAGGCAGGGCGACATAGTCCAGATCGTCGGCCATTTTGGCGCCATTTTTGAAGGCCCAGTCAAAGAACTTTAGAGCTTCGGCAGAAGCTGCTTTGTCGGCGGGTTGCTTGTACATCAGGATGAACGATGCTGTGCTGATGGGCCAGGAAGTAGCGCCCTTGGCATTCACCATGGACACGCCCATGCCCGGGACGCTGAACCAGTCAGCGCCGGCAGCGGCCGCAGCAAAGGTCTTGTCATCGGGAGCCACATATCTGCCATCGGCATTTTGCAGCTGCATGAAATTCATGCCGTTTTTCTTGACGTAAGCGTACTCAACGTAGCCGACCGAGCCTTTGATGCGGTTGACGTTGGCTGCAACACCTTCGTTGCCTTTGCCGCCGACCGACGAAGCCGCTGGCCACTTGACAGCTGCATTCTTGCCAACCTTGTCGGCCCACTCTTTGCTGATAGCGCTCAGGTAGTCGGTGAAGTTGAAGGTGGTGCCGGAACCATCAGCACGGTGAACCACGGTGATGGCCACGTCAGGCAGGTTTTTGCCGGGGTTCAGAGCGGCCAGTTTGGCGTCATTCCATTTGGAGATGGTGCCCATGAATACCTCAGCCAGCACGGGGCCGGTGATGCGCAACTCGCCAGGCTTGAAACCATCGAGGTTGAGCACGGGAACGGTGCCGCCGATGATGGCGGGGAATTGGACCATGCCGTCCTTGTCCAGCTCGGCGCCGGGCACAGGTGCGTCGGTAGCGCCGAATGTCACGGTCTTGGCGCGGATTTGCTTGATACCACCGGACGAACCGATGGATTGGTAGTTCATGCCGGTGCCGGTAACGGCTTTGTAGCCTTCAGCCCATTTGGCATAGATAGGAAAAGGGAAGGTGGCGCCAGCGCCGGTGATGTCGGCTGCCATTGCCGAACCCATGGCGATGCAGGTGAAGACGGTTGCGGCAACCGTTTTGAGTAATGTGCGTTTGATGATCATAGAAGTCCTCGTTGCGGTAGTGAAAAAAACACTACGGACTTTAGGTTGGCAACATGACATTTGTGTGACAAGCAGATCTTGTCATATTTTCCAGTGCCGTGCTGGCGATCGGGCTGGCGTAAGCCCGAGGGCGATCGTTTTAGACCCTTTTAGGGGTATCCCGTGGAGCTCTCATGGCCCGCCACAAAAGAGCCAGGAAGCTCAGCGCCACAGCCGCCAGGGCGAGCGTCGCTGCTGACCAGAAACTGCCTGGAACGGGTGCCGCCGGCAGGCTGGCGCTGCCTCCATAGGCCAGGAAATAGCCGCCGGCCAAGCCCAGACCCCACAGCAGGACCCCGTAGATCAGCAGGGGCACCAGGGTAATTCGGTAGCATCGCAGCAAAAAAGCGCACACCGCCTGGACTGAGTCGGCCAAATGGTAGAGCGCCACCCAGCCCAGCAGCGAGGACGCCGCTAACACCACTTCAGGGTTGCGCGAAAACCAGGCCGGAATCTGCTGGCTCAGCAACCAAAGAAAAAGGGCCAATGCCGTGGCGCTGAGAGCCGACATGCTAAGAGACATACCAACAACGCGTCTTGCCAGTGCCGGCTCGCCGGCGCCTAACCAGTAAGACACGCGGGCGCTGCTGGCAATCGCCAGCGACAGCGGAACCATGTAAAGAAGCGCCGCCAGACTGGCAGCGATTTGGTGGCTGGCTGCCGCCACGGTGCCCAGCCGCGCTATGAAAAGTGCCATCAGTGTGAAGGAAGTCACCTCGACCATGTATGAAAGACCGGCCGGCAGACCCAGTCTTGCGAAGCTGGCAATCTGCCGCCAGTCGGGCTTTTCCATGCGGGCCCAGATCCGGTAGGGCCGGTAAATCGGGTTGCTTCGCAAAAGCAGAACCGCCATCAGCAGTAAAAAATAATTGACCACCAGAGTGGCCCACGCGCAACCCACAGCGCCTTGGGGTGCCAGGCCCGCGCCGCCGGCGACAAACCAGATCGACAGCGGAATTTTCACGGCCAGCGCAGCGACTTGCAGCCAGGTGACCAGCACCGGTTTACCCAATGCCTGGTTGAGCGTGCTGAACTGCCGGAACAAGAGCGAAGGCGCAAAGGCCAGGGCCAGCACGGCCAGATAAGCGCGCACCTCAGCTTGCATGTCTGGCGGTATGTCGGCCCACTGCAGCAAGCGGCCGGGCAGCAGCAAAATGGCCATGCCGGCACAACTCAAAAGCGCGCTCAGGTAAAGGCTCTGGCGAATCGACTGGCCCAGCGCATGGTGCTGTTGGGCACCGCGCATCTGCGCCCAGATGGGTAAAAGTGCCTGGATGACGCCGATCAAACCGACATAAACACTGATGTAAATAGCCGAGCCAACCGACAGGGCAGCCAGCGCTGTGTCACTGTAGCGTCCGGCAATCACGGTGTCTGCCACCCCGAAGGCCATCACTGCCAGTTGCCCCAGCAGCACGGTTCCGGCATGGCGCAAGATGAGTTTGAGTTCTTTCACGAGCCAGGCATTAGGCGGCGGAAAACCACCACGTTTTCGCTGCGGTCCATAGGCCGTCGAATCATGATCAAGCGCTGCCACTCTTTTTCAGGGTGGGTCTGTTTCATTGCGGCCAGGGAGCCGCTGTCAACCACCATGTAAGGGCAGTTCTGGC
>CAMBWM010000139.1 GCA_945871335.1 Polaromonas sp. YR568
TTATGTTGAATAAAAAGCCGCTCCCACAACTCACCCGGTTGGAGGTGCCCGGTGCCGGTGATGTGCGCGCCGTGCATGTGACCGTGGACACACGCCAGCGCAACCCCTTTGCGGTGCGCTTGCTGGAGCCTGCTGCTACGCCCTGATTTGCCGCGGAGAGGGCGCTTGAATGCGTCCGTGATGCTTGGGTTGTCGCCGGCCAGTGGCCAGTTTGTGCGACCATCGCATTCATGCAAAATTTTTGGCCCTCCAGCGGCTTTGACCAGCTCCGGCGTAATGCGCGGGGCTGGCTAATTCCCACCGATGATTACCTGCGGCTGTTTTTGCAGCGACCCGAACTGGCGCTGCTGCCCGAGTCCTGCCCCAACGAGATCAAGTTGCACACGGCGCTGCAAGCCGAGCCTGCCCGCGCAGTTGGCTTGCTGGAGCTGGCCGCCATCAAGGACGCGGACGCCCGCGAGAGCTACACCTTGTTTGTCAACTTTCGCAACGACTTGCTGGCTGCCGGTAGTTTAGAGGCCTGTTACCTGGGCTTGTTCAGGCGAGGAGTGATGGGCGTGCCGCCGCTCTTTCTGGATTTGCTGGCGCAGGCCATTGCTCGCAATGTTTTGCATGACAGTCAAGATGCTTACGAAGTACGGGCAGCGGAAATGCTTTTTCGGCCGCAGCGCCTGACGATTGAGCAGGGGCAGATTCTGGCTGGTGACCTGAGCGTGCTGGACATGCTCAAAGACACCGGCGGTCTGGGCGACATCGGTCGCCTGCTGGCTGAAGCCAAGGCGCCGATGCGAGAAGTTCGTATGCAAGTTCTGGGCGACGACAACGCCGCCGACTACTGGCGCGCCGGCGAGCGCTACAACTTTTTGTTAGACCTCACGCACGAGGTCAACAACGACCTCAGCCACGGGCTGGTTTTGACCATGACGCGGGCGCGTTCAGGCTTGAGCGCGCTGGCGCGGGTCCTGGAGAAATGGGTCCAGCACATGTTGGGCGTGGCTTTGCGCGTGCGGCCCTTGCAAAAAATTGACGACCCTGGCTGGCGCTGGCATGTGGGCCTGGATGTGCTTGCCTCGGCTTTGCTCAATGACCTGTACGAAGACAAACCGGTCGAGCCTGAGCGCCTGCAGAGACTGCTCAGCCTGTTCCGTTTGGAGTTCGATCAGCCGCAGGAAATGCGAGCCGACGTGGCTGGCAAGCCGGTCTACCTGGGGCTCATGATGAGCGAGGACCGGGCCTTGCGTCTGAAGCCTCAAAACCTGCTGCTCAACCTGCCGCTTGCGGCCTTGGCATAAAATCCGGTGTTCAGCTATTTTTAAACGGAGTCTTCCATGCCTAAAAAAATCCGAGTCGAAGCCGACAGGTGCGCACCTAAACCCACACTTGCTCCTGGCATGACCCGCACTGCCGGCCACGGCCAGAAAGTCAGCCTAGAGCGCGGCTCCTGGACCCGCAGCAAGAAAAACCCGGGCAAGCGTCCCAGCAAGGGCGGTTAATTCCCTTTCAGGTGCAGCCTTGGCGCTGCACCGGTATTTCTACGGTCTGCCTTTGGCAGGCCGTTTTTTTTGACTGGCTGCACTGTCTTTAGCGAAACTGCTGCAAAAAATGCCAGCATGGCCGCAGAAGCGCTGGGGCCCTGAGATGGCCAGCTCGCCACCTCGGTGGCTCTGTTGGGCCGTATCAAACCAGTTCCTGCACCGTATCTGTTTGGCCTTGGCCGGTTGTTCCGGGTAAAGCAGGAACGGATGCCTCGGCTACTATGGCGCAATGCCATTTAATTTTCTAGAGTGATGGAAAAAACTCCGCCCAATCAAGCGCTAGAGCAGGCCCAGGCTGCGCTGCATGCCAGCCAGGCGCGCTTTAGCGAGCTCGTCGAAAACATAGAGGAAGTTTTTTACAGCCGCAACGCCACCACAGGAGAGTTGCTTTATATCAGCCCGGCCTGCGAACGCCTGATGGGTCGTGATCTGCAAAGTTTCTATGACAAGCCGGGCCATTTTCTGGTCAATGTGCATCCGGACGACCTGAAGGCCGTCAAGGCGGCCGCTGAAGCCACTTTGGGCGGTCTAAAAACACAGATCGAGTACCGGTTGATCAAGCCCGGCGGCGAGATTGTGTGGGTTTGCCATTACGCGCATTTGGTGGGTGACCGCGTTTTGGGTACGCTGCGCGATATCAGCGCACGCAAGCAGGCTGATGCCGAGCTGGCCCGCAGCACGCGCGCCCTGAAGTTGCTCAGCCAGAGCAACCGTGCCTTGACCCGCATGGAAGACGAGTTGCAATTGCTTGGCGAGATTTGCCGGCTGGCTGTCGATGTGGGTGGCTACCGTATGGCCTGGGTCGGCTACGCCCGCAATGACGCGGACCGCAGCGTCGAGCCCATGGCCCATGCCGGCCATGAGGCGGGCTACCTGCGCAGCGTGCGCCTTAGCTGGGCTGAGGAGCCTGCCGGAACCCCGGGTTCTGCATGCGATGCGATCCGCCGCAATGAAGTGTGCGAGTCTTCCGATCTGCATGATGAACCTGGTGATTTCCCCCTGCCCCAACAGGCGCTGACCCATGGATATGGCAGCGTGCTGGCTTTGCCGCTGCGCTTGGGCGGCCAAACCTTGGGCGTGCTGGCGCTGTATTCGGTCGAGGCGCAGGCGGCCCGCATCGAAGAGATCAGTCTGCTGCAGGAGTTGACAGACAACCTGAGCTTTGGCATCGAAAATATTCGCTCGCGCTTGTGGCGCACCCGCATGGAGAATGCTGTCGCGCAGGTGGCCGCGGGCGTGTCTGTGCAGGGTGGCGACAATTTTTTTGAAATGCTTGTGCGCAACATGTCCGATTCCATGGGCGCGAACGGGGCTTTTGTAGCGCGTGTGTTGCCGGGTGACCCAATGCTCGGGCGCAGCGTGGCGGCTGTGGTCAATGGCCAAGTGTTGCCGCAGTTTGACTATGCCATAGCGCTGGCACCTTGCCGTGAGCTGGCGCACTCCACCCGCCCCAGCCTGATCTTGGCCGAGAATGTCCAAGCTTTGTACCCTGAAGCTCAACTGAGCGCGTTTGGAACCCAGGCCTATGCGGGTCATAGGCTGGAAAATTCTGAGGGGCAACTGGCCGGTGTGCTGGTCTTGCTGTTCCGAGAGCCGCTCAAACAAAGCCAGATGGCCCTGTTGCATTCGACGCTGCAGATTTTTGCCTCACGCGCGTCGGCAGAGCTTGAGCGCTTGCAGGCCGACGTGCAGATCCGCCAACTGAATGCCAGCCTGGAAGACCGTGTCCAAGAGCGCACGGCCGAGCTCAAGTTTGCCAACCAGGAACTGGAGTCCTTCAGTTATTCGGTTTCTCACGACCTGCGCACCCCCTTGAGCGCGGTCGATGGTTTCGCTAACTTGATCGAGATGTCTCTCGATGGTCTGCCGGAATCGCAAATCGGCAAGAGCCAGCATTTTTTGCAACGTATCCGCTCGGGGGTTGTGCAAATGGGCGAGCTGATAGACGCTTTGCTGTCCTTGGCCAAATTGTCCCGGGAGCCACTGCGTCACGAGGTGGTGGACCTCAGCGCGCTGGCCGCTGAGGTGCTGTCATTGCTCTGCGAGCGAGATCCGTCCCGGGTGCTGCAGTCCCAGATCGAGCCCGGGCTGCTTGCCACCGGGGACCATCGATTGTTGCGCCAGCTGATGGAAAATTTGCTGGGCAACGCCTGGAAATTCAGCGCTGGCCAGGCCATCACACGCATCAGTTTCGGGCAAGAGACAGATGCTGATGGCAACCTGGTCTTTTGCGTTCAGGACAACGGTGCAGGCTTTGACATGGCCCACGCTGACAAGCTTTTTGCGCCATTTCAGCGCTTGCATTCACCCTCGCAATTTCAAGGCAGCGGCATCGGTTTGGCCACAGTGCGGCGCATCGTCTCGCGCCATGGCGGTCGCATACGGGCAGCGGCGGCAGTCGGTGAGGGCGCGCGTTTTTGGTTTACGCTGGGTTCGGGCAAGGGTGCAATTGAAGCCCCAGTCTAAAAATGAACTTAGTAGTAACAAAGAAAGCGATTTAATTTTTATTTGGAATAACTGTATTTAAAAAATACTTTAAGTCCAGCGCTGCGATAAGATTCAAGGCATGGTGACCTTTATTTCCCCGGCAGGTGCTGCCCTCGGCGCGACGACCCAACCGGTTGTCAAAATCTCATTCAAAGCGCAAATGTTGGTGGCGCGCGAAGACGCTATCGTCGAGGCGGTCAATTCATTGCTGGCCGAAAAAGGCTTTGATCTGATGACCGTCGACGAAGTGGCGGCCAAAGTCGGCATTGCCAAAGCCAGCTTGTACAAGCACTTCCCCAGCAAAGAGGATTTGGCCGCCGCCGCCATGGTGCGACTGCTCAAGCTGGCCAAGAACTTTTTGGCTGAATTACCGGCGCAAGCCGAGCCGTTGGTGCAACTCAAGGCGGTGGTCCGCTGGATGATGCAAGTGCAACTGGCCGGGCAAATGCCTTCCTTGCCCAGCCAAAACTCCAGCCTGCGGGCCACCCTGCTGGCCAACCGGGACTACCTTGACAGCTTGTTGCAAGTTAGCGACCACATCGGTCAATGGATAGAGGCTGCGCAGCAAGACGGCAGCTTGAACCCGACGCTGCCGCCGCTCTTGGTGCTCTACACCTTGTACTCGCGCGCTTGTGACCCGGTGCTCGAATTCATGCAGGCCAGCGGGCAACACAGCGACGAAGAGATCGTCTCTCTTGTGTTGGCCACTTGCTTTGACGGGCTCGCTCAAACGGCGATCAAGAGTTCCGGCCTGTAGTTTTTTTGCTCGCCCTTGCCGGCGTACCCCAGCGGGTTGGCCACCACGCGGCAGCCCCGGCTGACGTAGTCCTGCGGGCAGTGCAGGTGGCCGTGCAGCCAAAGCTGCGCGGCCGGCAGCAGATCGTCCAGTGCATTGCAAAAACCGGCGGTGCCCGGTGTGAGACCGTAGCGCGGGTCGGCGCTGAGCAAACTTGGCGCAAAGTGCGTGACCGCCACGGTAGGCCCGTCAAAGCCGGTAGCCAGTGCCTGGCGCAGCCAGCGCTGACTTTGCAGTCCCAGCTCACGCAGCTGCTCGGCCAGCATGGGCGCGCCGGCTTGCAGACAGTGATTTTTACGCAGGTAAAAATTGGCGGCCCGAAATGCTTTGTCGCGCGCCTTCAAATGCGCGGCCAGAGCGCCCGGGGCTGCAGCGTCATTTGCAGCCTGGCCTGGCGCGTCGCTCATGCCGTCAAAGTCGCTCCAGAGCGTGCAGCCGACAAAGCGCACGCCTTGCAACACCACGCTTTCTTGTTCCAGCCAGATCAAGCCCCAGCGCTCGCAAGCCTGACGCAGGCGCTGGTGGGCCTCGTCAAACTCCAGCCCGTCGTATTCATGGTTGCCAGGCACAAAAATGACCGGCGTCGGCCAGCCGGCACCGCCCTCGTGAACCGGCCGTGGTGAAAAGCGGGCCAGCCCGAAGTCCGGCACGGCAAGGCGCGTCAAGGCCGAATCGTGCTGGTAAGAGCCGATGTCACCCGCCAGCACCAACACGTCGGCGCCGGCCAGTGGCTGCGCTGCAAAATGCGGATGCGACTCCAGGTGCAGGTCGGACAAAAGCTGAATATTCACCGATAAAGTGTCCGTTAGTCAGGCGTTTAGCGCTTACTGAAAAGCGGAGCTGGTGGCGCGTTGCACCACCTCACGCAGCCACACATGGCTGCTGCGCTGCTGGCTGCGCCTGTGCCAGACCGCGTCCACCAGCACCGGTGAAACCTCAAAGGGGAGCGGCCGAAAAACCAGCTGATCAGCAAACCCCGTGACCTTCAAAAAATGCAGGGGCAGCACAGTCAGCAAATTAGCGTTGGCCACCACCCGGGCGGCCGTGAAGAACTGGTTGACTGTCAGCACCACAAAGCGCTCACGGCCCAGCGTCGCCAGCGCCTCGTCCACAAAGCCGAAGGGCCGGCCCGAAAAACTGACCAGCATGTGACGCGCTGCGCAAAAAGCGTCTATGGTCAAAGTCCCTTGGGCCAGCGGATGGTCTTTGCGCATCACGCAGACGTACTCACCGGTGAAGAGCCGTTGGTGAAAAAATGGCTGGGGCTCGCCGCTTTGTTTGCGCGCCGTCAAGTCGGCCAGCATGGACGGAAAGTAGCCCACCGCCAGGTCGCAAGCCTCCTCGTCGAGCAGGCTGCGCGGGTCGCGGGTGGTCAGGGGAACCACGCGCAGCGTCACACG
>CAMBWM010000140.1 GCA_945871335.1 Polaromonas sp. YR568
TGGGCCATGTCCCACTCGGGGCCGCCGACAAACTGACCGGTTTTGGGATCGGTGCCGGGGGCGAGTAAGCGGCCTTTGACGTAGTCGATGGTTTTGGCATCCACGGCCACCAGGCCGGCGCGGGCACCGGCTTCAATGGCCATGTTGCAAACCGTCATGCGGCCTTCCATGCTCAGGGCGCGTATGGCCGAGCCGCCAAACTCAATGGTGTAGCCGGTGCCGCCGGCGGTGCCGATCTTGCCGATGATGGCCAGCACGATGTCCTTGCCGGTCAGGCCCGGGGCCAGGGCGCCCTCGACCTTGACCAGCATGTTTTTAGCTTTCTTGGCCAGCAGCGTTTGGGTGGCCATGACATGCTCGACCTCGCTGGTGCCGATGCCGTGCGCCAACGCGCCAAAAGCACCGTGGGTGGAGGTGTGCGAGTCGCCGCAAACCACCGTCATGCCGGGCAGCGTGGCACCGGTCTCAGGCCCCATCACGTGGACGATGCCCTGGCGCTTGGAGAGAAACGGAAAGTAAGCCGCAGCGCCGAACTCAGCGATATTGCTGTCCAGCGTGGTGATCTGCTCTTTGCTGATCGGGTCGGTCAGGCCGTCGTAGCCGAGCTCCCAGCCGGTGGTCGGCGTGTTGTGGTCGGCGGTGGCGACGATGGAAGAAATGCGCCAGACCTTGCGGCCGGCTTCGCGCAGGCCTTCGAAGGCTTGCGGGCTGGTGACTTCATGGACCAGGTGGCGGTCGATGTAGATGATGGCGGTGCCGTCGTCTTCGGTGTGGACGACGTGTTCGTCCCAGATCTTGTCGTAGAGGGTGCGCATGGTGGTTCCTTCGGAAGCGCTGATTTTAGGGGTATGGCGGGGCGGGCGGCGCTTCAGTCGTCCCCGGGCCGCTGCCATGCTGCCGGCCATTGCAGCTGACGACCGCTGCTGCGCCGAAGCTTAGCGATGTCTTCAGGTGTGTCCACATCTTGCACAAAGTGCGGGTTATGGCAGTCAAAAGCCTGCACCTGCAGCGTATGCGCCTGGCGCCACTGCTTGCAGCCTACGTCGGGCGGGCAGGCCAGCATGGCGGCGCGCACAGCAGCCGTGAAGATGACGGGGTTGCCCGGCTGGCCATCCACACGCGGATAAACCAAGGCGCTGTCTGGCAAGCGCTGCTGGAAAGCCTGTAACAGTTGCCGCAGATCGGCCGCGTCAAGCAGCGGCTGGTCGGCCAGCGCCATCAGCACCGCGTCGCTGTGCCCGCTCAGGCTTTGCAGGCCCAGGCGCTGCGAACCGACAGGCCCTGCGTCTGGATCGGGGTTGATCACTATGCTGAGATTCAGCGCTTTGACTGCGGCCTCAATGCTCTTGGCATGGTGGCCGAGCACCAGCACCAGCTCGCTCACGCCTGCTTTTCGCAAGGCCATGACTTGCCGGCAGATCAGCGGCACGCCATCGAGTTCCAGCAGCGATTTGGGTCGCTTACCCATGCGCGCGCCCGCGCCGGCAGCCATCAGCACCGCCGCCAAGCTCAAAGGCTGTTTCGGGACGGACGTCGGTTTGTCGTCTTGCATGGAGCCTTCAATCGATGATCTTGCGGGCATCGAGTTCGCGCACACGCGGATCGACGTTGTAGCCACCAAATTCGGTGTAGCGCATCAAGTGCCGTTTGCAGCGTTGGCAGTGCCAGACCTCACACTGGTTGTATGGAAAGAAGGCTGGTGCGACGGGCGCGTCCGGCGAGTCGTAGCGGGTGCCCTGAGGATGCTTTTCTTCAAGAGTGGGCTCATCGATAGACGGATCCCGCAGAGTGCCCAGTGCACTCATCTGGCTGGCTTCCCAGCGGTACTCTGCCAGGCTTTCCCAAGCAGTGCATGCACCCAGCGCGCAGCTGCAAACCTGCGGCGATTGGGTGTCGGCCAGGGCCAGTCGCAGTTCAGCGGAAGAAGCGATGTATTTCATGCGAACTCATTATGCAAAAAGCCCGCCGGGCAAGCGCGGCGGGCTTCGGCTGGCGAGTTGCTGGCGTTTTAGCGCTGGGCAAGGGGCTTGACGTCGCGCTGCACCGAGCCGGTGAACAGCTGACGTGGGCGGCCGATCTTGTACTCGGGGTCACCGATCATTTCGTTGAGCTGGGCGATCCAGCCGACAGTGCGCGCCAGTGCAAAGATGGCGGTGAACAAAGGCACCGGAATGCCGATGGCGCGCTGCACGATGCCTGAGTAGAAATCGACGTTCGGGTAGAGCTTGCGCGAGACGAAGTAGTCGTCTTCCAGGGCGATTTTTTCGAGCGCCATGGCCAGCTTGAACAAGGGGTCGTTTTGCAGGCCCATCTCTTGCAGAACTTCTTTGCAGGTTTCCTGCATGAGCTTGGCGCGCGGGTCGTAGTTTTTGTAAACGCGGTGACCAAAACCCATCAGCTTGACGCTGGAGTTTTTGTCTTTGACTTGCTTGATGAAGTCGCCGATTTTCTCAACGCCGCCGTTCTTCTGGATATCGCCCAGCATGCTGAGTGCTGCTTCGTTGGCGCCGCCGTGGGCCGGACCCCAGAGGCAGGCGACACCGGCTGCAATGGCTGCAAATGGGTTGGTACCTGACGAGCCGCACAAGCGCACGGTGGAGGTCGAGGCGTTTTGCTCGTGGTCGGCGTGCAAGATGAAGATGCGGTCCAGTGCGCGCTCGAGCACGGGGTTGACCTTGTACTCTTCGCAGGGGTTGGCAAACATCATGTGCAAAAAATTACCAGAGTAGCTCAGGCTGTTCTTTGGGTACATGTAGGGCTGGCCTATGGTGTATTTGTAGGCCATGGCGACCAGCGTAGGCATCTTGGCGATCAGGCGGATGGCCGCGATTTCGCGGTGTTCCGGGTTGTTGATGTCCGTGCTGTCATGGTAGAAGGCCGACAGGGCGCCGACCAGGCCGGTCATGATGGCCATCGGGTGCGCGTCACGTCGAAAGCCACGCAGGAAAAACTGCATTTGTTCGTTGACCATCGTGTGGTTGGTCACGAGGCTGGTGAAGTCTTTCTTCTGGACAGCGTTGGGCAGATCACCGTAGAGCAGCAGGTGGCAGGTCTCCAGAAAGTCGCAGCTGGTGGCGAGTTGCTCGATGGGGTATCCGCGGTACAGCAACTCGCCCTTGTCGCCATCAATGTAGGTGATGGCCGACTGGCAAGCTGCTGTGGACAAAAAGCCCGGGTCGTAGGTGAACAGGCCAGTTTGGGCATAGAGCTTACGGATGTCCACCACATCAGGACCCACGGAACCGTGGTACACCGGTAAGTCAATGCTGGGCGTGCCGTTGCTGAACGAGAGTGTTGCTTTGTTGTCTGCGAGTTTCATTTTTACTTCCTTTGTTTAGGGATCAGGGCGCTGAGTCCGCCAGCTCAATGCAAAACTATAAACAGCGCCAGCACTTCGCGGGCCTCAGGCGTGGAAGCTGATTGTGCTTTCAGCTCATGGGGCTGCTTGCGCTGCAAAAAGAGGTCCATCAGGTCATTGTCCGAAAGATCCATTAGATCATCCACACCTTTGGCTTGTCTGACAGTCAGGGTTTTGTCGTAGCGATTGAAAAACCGCTCAATGAACAGGTCGTTTTCCAGCAGGCCGCGCCGGCAGCGCCAGCGCAGCTTGCTCAAAGCCCGCTCGTCCAGCAAGGGCGAGCTCAATGCATGAAGAGCGTCTGGGAGGGCAGGAAACACGGGGCTTGGTGGGCGGTTCGTTGAATTGATCAGCCAGCGGCTTAGACCGTGCGCATAACCATCATCTCTTTGATCTTGCCAATCGCCTTGGTCGGGTTCAGGCCCTTGGGGCAGACGTCAACGCAGTTCATGATGGTGTGGCAGCGGAACAGGCGGTACGGGTCTTCGAGGTTGTCCAGGCGGGCGGCGGTGTCTTCGTCGCGGCTGTCGGCGATGAAGCGGTAAGCCTGCAACAGGCCGGCCGGGCCGACGAACTTGTCCGGGTTCCACCAGAAGCTCGGGCAGCTGGTTGAGCAGCTGGCGCACAAGATGCATTCGTACAAGCCGTTGAGCTCGTCGCGCTCTTCGGGGCTTTGCAGACGCTCTTTTTCAGGGGGCACGTTGTCGTTGACCAGGTAGGGCTTGATCGAGTTGTATTGCTTGAAGAACTGCGTCATGTCGACGATCAGATCGCGCACCACCGGCAGGCCGGGCAGCGGCTTGAGCACGATGGTGCCCTTGAGTGTGCGCATGTTGGTCAGGCAAGCCAGGCCGTTCTTGCCATTGATGTTCATGGCGTCTGAGCCGCAAACGCCTTCACGGCAGGAGCGGCGGAAGGTGATGGAAGGGTCTTGCGCCTTGAGCTTCATCAGGGCGTCGAGCAGCATACGCTCGCTGCCGTCGAGTTCTACCTCGATGGTCTGCATGTAGGGCTTGGCGTCCTGGTCCGGGTCGTAGCGGTAGATTTGAAATGTGCGTTTGGTCATGTTGTTCCCGCTTATCGTGGGTTAGAAGCTGCGAACTGTCAGGGGGATCGAATCCACCGTCAGCGGTTTCATCTGGACGGGCTTGTAGGACAGGCGGTTACCTTGGCTGTGCCACAGCGTGTGCTTGTGCCAGTCGGTGTCGTTGCGGCCGTTAGGGTGCTCAGGCGTATCGCCGAAGTCATCGACCGAGTGCGCGCCGCGGCTTTCGTGGCGGGCGGCGGCCGACACGATGGTCGCTTCGGCCGCTTCGATAAGGTTCTCGACTTCCAGCGCCTCAATGCGGGCGGTGTTAAAGATTTTCGATTTGTCTTTCAGTCCGATGTTCTTGACGCGCTCGCGCAGGGCCGCGATCTTGCGCACGCCTTCGTCCATGATGGCCTGAGTGCGGAATACGCCGGCGTGTTGCTGCATGGTGGCTCGGATGTCGTTGGCCACATCTTGCGCGTACTCTCCTTCGGTGGCGTTGTCCAGGCGTGCGATGCGGGCCAGGGTGCGGTCAGCTGCGTCAGCTGGCAGGCTCTTGTGCGTGGTGGTCTTGTTGAATTCGACGATGTGGTTGCCAGCAGCGCGGCCGAAGACCAGCAGGTCGAGCAGTGAGTTGGTGCCCAGGCGGTTGGCGCCGTGCACGCTGACACAAGAGCATTCGCCCACGGCGTACAGGCCGTTGACCACTTCGCTTTGATTGGCCGCGTTTTGCGTGACCACCTGGCCGTGGATGTTGGTGGGAATGCCGCCCATCTGGTAGTGGATGGTCGGCACCACCGGGATCGGCTCACGGGTGATGTCCACGTTGGCAAAGTTGTGACCAATCTCCAACACCGAAGGCAGGCGCTTCATGATGGTCTCGGCGCCCAGGTGGGTCATGTCAAGGTTGATGTAGTCCTTGTTTGGGCCGCAGCCGCGGCCTTCTTTGATTTCCTGGTCCATGCAGCGCGAGACGTAGTCGCGGGGTGCCAAGTCTTTGTAGGCGGGGGCATAACGCTCCATGAAACGCTCGCCGTTGCTGTTACGCAAAATGGCGCCTTCGCCGCGGCAGCCTTCGGTCAACAACACGCCGGCGCCATGCACGCCGGTGGGGTGGAACTGCCAGAACTCCATGTCTTCAAGCGGGATGCCGGCACGTGCCGCCATGCCCAGACCGTCGCCGGTGTTGATGAAGGCATTGGTCGAGGCCGCAAAAATCCGACCCGCACCACCGGTGGCCAGCAGCGTGGTCTTGGCTTCAAAAATATGCACGTCGCCGCTTTCCATCTCGATGGCGGTCACGCCAACCACGTCGCCATTGGCATCACGGATCAGGTCCATGGCCAGCCACTCGACGAAGAAGCTGGTTTTTTCTTTGACGTTTTGTTGGTACAGCGTGTGCAGCATGGCGTGGCCGGTGCGGTCGGCAGCAGCGCAGGCGCGTTGCACGGCTTTTTCGCCGTAGTTGGCAGTGTGGCCGCCAAACGGGCGTTGGTAAATCGTGCCGTCGGGGTTGCGGTCAAAGGGCATGCCCATGTGCTCGAGGTCATAGACGACCTTGGGCGCTTCGCGGCACATGTATTCAATGGCGTCCTGGTCGCCGAGCCAGTCAGAGCCCTTGACGGTGTCATAGAAGTGGTAGTGCCAGTTGTCTTCAGACATGTTGCCCAGCGAGGCGCCAATGCCGCCCTGGGCTGCCACGGTGTGCGAGCGGGTTGGAAATACTTTGGAGAGAACGGCCACGTTCAAGCCGGCGCGTGCCAGCTGCAGGGAAGCGCGCATGCCGGAGCCACCGGCCCCAACAATAACGACGTCAAA
>CAMBWM010000141.1 GCA_945871335.1 Polaromonas sp. YR568
TTGCGCTACCGGGGGCTGACTGCGCCGCACGTGGTGGGTCGCTCGATAGCCATCGGTGATGCTACGGGTTTCGTGCATTTATTGTCCCGCCAGGATGGCAGCTTGATCAACCGGCTTTCGACGGATGGCTCTGCCATAGTTGCCCCGCCGGTGCTGGTGGGCGACACACTTGTGGTGGTCACCCGCAAGGGAAATATTTTCGGCTTTCTGCCGCAATAAGCAGGCGCAGCGAAGCGCCTGTTCAAAGATTTTTGATGAAACCTGTTATTGCCCTGGTGGGCCGCCCGAATGTGGGCAAATCGACGATCTTTAACCGCCTGACCAAATCGCGGGATGCGATTGTGGCGGACTTTGCCGGCCTCACACGTGACCGTCATTACGGCAACGGCAAGCTGGGTTCGCAGGAGTACATCGTCATCGACACGGGTGGCTTCGAGCCCGACGCAGCCTCCGGCATTTACAAAGAAATGGCCAAGCAAACACGGCAGGCTGTGGCCGAAGCCGACGTGGTGATTTTCGTTGTCGACGCCCGGGCCGGGATGAACGCCCAGGACCACGACATTGCAAAATACCTGCGTAAGCTTGGCAAGCCGGCCCTGCTGACGGCCAACAAAGCCGAAGGGATGACCGAGGGCGTGCAGTTCTCCGAGTTCTTTGAGCTCGGCCTGGGCGAGGTGTTGCCGGTTTCGGCCTCGCATGGCCAGGGCATGCGCACCCTGGTGGACATGGCGCTGGCGCCCTTGCAACTGCCCGATCCAGATGAAGAGCGAGAAGCCGAAGACCCGACAGTCATCAAGCTGGCGGTGGCGGGGCGGCCCAATGTGGGCAAATCCACCCTCATCAACACCTGGCTGGGTGAGGAACGGCTGGTGGCCTTTGACCTGCCGGGTACCACGCGCGACGCGATTTCAGTGCCTTTTGAGCGAGCCGGCCAGAAGTTCGAGCTGATCGACACCGCCGGCCTGCGGCGCAAAGGCAAGGTTTTTGAGGCGATTGAAAAATTCTCAGTGGTTAAAACACTGCAAGCGATTGAAAACGCTAACGTGGTGCTGCTGCTGCTTGACGCCACGCAAGGCGTCACCGACCAGGACGCCCACATCGCAGGCTACATCCTCGAGTCAGGCCGCGCTGTGGTGCTGGCCATCAACAAATGGGACGCGGTTGACAGCTATCAGCGTCAGACGCTGGAGCGCTCCATCGAAACGCGCCTGGGCTTTCTGAAATTTGCCGCTATCCACCGCATTTCTGCCATCAAGCGCCAGGGATTGGCCCCAGTCTGGAAATCCATCATCCAGGCCCACGCCTCGGCCAACCGCAAAATGTCCACTCCGGTGCTCACCCGCTTGTTGCTGGAGGCCGTGCAGTTTCAGCAACCTCAGCGCTCGGGGATGTTCCGCCCCAAGATGCGCTACGCCCACCAAGGCGGCATGAACCCCCCCATCATCATTGTTCATGGCAACTCTCTAGAGCATGTTAGCGAATCCTACAAGCGCTACCTGGAAGGGCGCTTTCGCAAAGAGTTTGACCTGGTCGGCACGCCCATGCGCATCCAGATGAAGACCTCAAGCAACCCTTTTTCAGGCAAGGAATCGGACTAGCTCAAGCAGCCCGAAAGAAAGTGCTGTGGTAAGGTAAGGCTTCATTAACTTACTCTTAAACACGGAGAATATCGTGAGCAATAACAACAAAGGTCAGCTCTTGCAAGACCCATTCCTTAACACCCTGCGCCGTGAACATGTGCCAGTGTCAATTTACCTCGTCAATGGCATCAAGCTGCAAGGGCAGATTGAATCTTTTGATCAGTACGTTGTGCTGCTTCGCAACACGGTCACCCAGATGGTTTACAAGCATGCTATTTCGACCATCGTGCCCGGACGCGCTGTGAATTTCACCGCCTCCGAGTCCGACGAAAGCCCTGCAAGCTAAGCCCTGTGGACCTTCGCCCCGCAGCTTCTACCAACGTCATTTTGATCGGTGTTGATTTCGGCTTGCCGAATTTCGACGCACATCTCGAAGAGTTGGGGCTTTTGGCTCAGACGGCGGGTCTGACCCCTGTGTCTCGCATGACCTGCAAACGAAAAGCACCCGATGCGGCGCTTTTCGTAGGCACCGGCAAAGCCGAAGAAATCAAAATGATGGCCCGCGAGGTCGGCGCAACAGAAGTGCTGTTTGACCAGTCTCTCAGCCCGGCTCAGCAGCGCAACCTTGAGCGCACGCTGGACATGCCGGTCAACGACCGGACCCTGCTGATTCTTGAAATTTTTGCGCAACGCGCCCGCAGCCACGAGGGCAAGCTGCAGGTCGAGCTGGCTCGCTTGCAATATCTCTCTACCCGGCTGGTGCGGCGCTGGTCGCACCTGGAGCGCCAAACCGGCGGCGCCGGCGTGCGCGGCGGCCCGGGCGAAAAGCAGATCGAACTCGATAAACGTATGATCAGCGAGTCCATTAAGCGCACCAAGGAGCGCCTGACCAAAGTCAAGCGCCAGCGGCAGACCCAGCGTAAGCAGCGCGACCGGCGAAACGCTTTTTCTATCTCCCTGGTGGGCTACACCAACGCCGGCAAAACCACGCTTTTTAATGCCCTGGTCAAAGCCAGAGCCTATGCAGCAGACCAGCTGTTTGCCACCCTGGACACCACCACGCGCCAGCTCTACCTGGGGGATGCGGCACGCTCGGTTTCTTTGTCAGACACGGTGGGTTTCATTCGCGACCTGCCGCACGGGCTGATTGATGCTTTTGAAGCGACGCTTCAGGAAGCGGCTGACGCCGACTTGCTGATGCATGTGGTGGACGGCTCCAACCCTGATTTTTTGGTCCAAATCGAGCAAGTGCAGCGTGTTCTGACCGAGATCGGGGCTGGTCAGGTGCCGCAGTTGTTGGTCTTTAATAAGCTCGACGCGCTTGAAAATGCCCGCTGGCCGCTCCATATGATGGATATGTTCGAGGTCAATGACCCTGCTTGCGAGTCACCCCGTAGTCTGCAACGGGTCTTTGTGAGTGCGCAAACAGGGGAAGGTCTGCCCTTATTGAGGCAATTGCTGGCGGATTTAGCTGTTACTTCGCATGGCGAGGATTCCCCTTTCATGCCTGAGGCTGTTGCCTAATTAGGCACAATGTCTGTGTTAACAAATAACAAGAGAAATAGATCCATGAATCTGAACCCTGTGCTCCAGACGATAACGGCCTTGCCGGCGCGCCTGAAACAGCGTGCGCTCGGCATGTTCAATCTCAATGATCCGCGTTGGGGTCGTGACGAAGACAAGTCCCCGCCCTCCGAAGGCGGCGCCAAGCCTGACGCCAGGCCTGATGATTCCCCAGCTCCGCCCCCTCCGCGGCAGCCTAGACCCCAGGGTGCCAACCAGGGCCCGCCGGACCTGGACGAACTCTGGCGTGACTTCAACCGGAAACTTGGCGGTTTTCTAGGCGGTATCAAAGGAGGCGGTCGTCCCCGCGGCCCTGCCGGTCCTTCAGGCCCTTCGGGTGGTGGTGGCGGTTTTCAGCCGGACATGAAAAGCGCTGGTATCGGTGTGGGCCTGATTGCCGCTGTGGCTGCGTTGGTCTGGCTCGGTACGGGTTTTTTCATCGTTCAAGAGGGTCAGCAAGCGGTCATTACACAGTTCGGCAGCTACAAGGCCACTGTCGGTGCCGGTTTTAATTGGCGAATGCCTTACCCCGTGCAGCGCCATGAGGTGGTGGTGGTCACTCAAATCCGCTCCGTCGATGTGGGCCGTGACACCGTCATCAAGGCCACCGGCCTGCGTGAGTCGGCCATGCTGACTGAAGATGAAAATATCGTTGAGATTAAGTTTGCCGTGCAATACCGTCTGAGCGATGCACGCGCCTACCTCTTTGAAAGCAAAGACCCGGCCGGCGCCGTGGTGCAGGCCGCTGAAACGGCTGTGCGTGAAGTCGTCGGCAAGATGCGCATGGATTCCGCATTGGCCGAAGAACGTGACCAGATCGGCCCCCGGGTGCGCAACTTGATGCAAACCATCCTTGACCGCTACAAGGTGGGCGTGGAGGTTGTCGGCATCAATTTGCAGCAAAGTGGTGTGCGTCCTCCCGAGCAGGTCCAAGCGTCTTTTGACGATGTTCTTAAAGCTGGTCAAGAGCGTGAACGTGCCAAAAATGACGCCCAAGCCTACGCCAACGATGTAATTCCGCGCGCCGTAGGTTCTGCTTCGCGCCTGAAAGAAGAGTCTGAAGCCTACAAGTCCAAGATTGTGGCGCAGGCCCAAGGTGATGCGCAGCGCTTTCGCTCCGTGCTCACTGAGTACCAGAAGGCACCGCAAGTTACGCGTGACCGCATGTACACCGACGCGATGCAGCAGGTGTATTCGAATGTCACCAAGGTGATGGTCGAGTCCAAGCAGGGTTCCAACCTGCTGTACCTGCCGCTGGACAAGATCATTCAAATGAGCGCTCAGGGTGGCCAGGCGCCGGATATTTTGGTTGCCCCGGCCAGCAATCCCGTGCCGGCACCCATCCTGCCGCCATCCCTCCCGGTTGACACGCGCGCACGTGACGCACGCACTCGCTAAGGACATACCGTGAACAGAATCGGATTTATAGCCTCCTCCCTGCTGGTAGCCGTGGTGCTGCTCAGTTCCATGTTGTTTGTTGTTGACCAACGCCAGTTTGGTGTGGTGTATGCCCTCGGACAGATCAAAGAAGTGATCACCGAGCCCGGCCTGAACTTCAAGCTCCCGCCGCCATTTCAAAACGTGTCTTACATCGACAAGCGTTTGCTCACGCTGGACAGCACGGATGCCGAGCCCATGCTGACGGCCGAAAAGCAGCGTGTGGTGATCGACTGGTACGTGCGCTGGCGCATCTCCCAGCCATCGGAATACATCCGCAATGTGGGCCTTGACGAACGCGCTGGTGCCAACCAGCTCAACCGTGTGGTGCGCAATGCTTTCCAGGAAGAGATCAACAAACGCACTGTCAAAGACTTGCTCTCCCTCGAGCGTGAAGCCTTGATGGCCGATGTCAAAGCCGAAGTGTTGCAGGTAGTGCGTGGTGCCAAGCCTTGGGGCGTCGATGTGGTGGACGTGCGCATTACCCGCGTTGACTATGTCGAGGCGATCACCGAGTCTGTCTATCGCCGCATGGAAGCCGAGCGTAAGCGCGTGGCCAATGAGCTCCGCTCAACCGGCGCCGCAGAGGGCGAAAAAATCCGCGCTGACGCAGATCGCCAACGTGAGGTCACTATTGCCAACGCTTACCGCGATGCACAGAAAGTCAAAGGCGAGGGCGATGCGCAAGCCGCTGCCCTTTTCAACGAATCTTTCGGCCGTGACCCGCAGTTTGCGCAGTTTTACCGGAGCCTGGACGCCTACAAGGCCAGCTTCAACAAAAAGAGCGATGTGATGGTGGTGGACCAGTCTTCCGACTTCTTCAAGGCCATGCGGGGCTCCGGGGGCGGATCCGCCCCCGCCAAAAAATAAGCTGAAAAGCTACACAGCGCAGCCCGGGTGCTCCGGTCTGCGCTGCTTTTCCGTGCTGCCGGCCCAAAACCGGGCCTAAGCACCGGTAAAATCGTTCTTTTACAGCTCTTCTGAAGTAACGCATGTCCGCCTGGTCGTCATCATGGCAATTGCCGGAGCAAATTGCCGATGTCCTGCCCACCGAGGCGCGTCATATCGAAGAACTCCGCCGCCTCTTTTTGGACACGTCCCGCAGCTACGGCTACGAGTTGGTCATGCCGCCGCTGCTCGAGCACCTGGAGTCACTGCTGACCGGCACGGGTGAAGCGCTGGACCTGCAAACCTTCAAGCTGGTCGATCAGCTCTCCGGGCGCACCCTGGGCTTGCGCGCCGACACCACCCCCCAAGTGGCCCGCATTGATGCGCATTTGCTCAACCGCACCGGCGTGGCGCGGCTTTGCTACTGCGGCCCGGTCCTTCACACTCGCGCTGAGCGTCCGCATGCCACGCGCGAGCCGCTGCAGTTCGGCGCCGAAATCTTTGGCCATGCGGGTCTCGAAGCCGACCTGGAAGTCCAGTTGCTGGCCCTGGAAGGTTTGCGTGCAGCCGGTATCGGCACCTTGTCGGTGGACATGGCCGATGTGCGTATCGTCAGCAGCTTGTTGGCCGACGCCCGCATCAGCAGCCCCGCCGCACTGGCCCGCCTGCATGCTGCCTTGGCCGA
>CAMBWM010000142.1 GCA_945871335.1 Polaromonas sp. YR568
CATGCCGATGACGATCAAAAAGGGAATCACCGTCCAGGCGATTTCAACGGCTGTGGACTCATGGAAGTTGGCAGCTTTGTGTCCGACCGACTTGCGGTGCTTCCAAATGGAATAGAACATGACACCGAAAACGGCAACAAAGATCACCAAGCAGATGATCATCATGAACCAGTGCAGCCAGATCTGCTCAGCGGCAATGCGGGTGATGGGCTCAGGCAAATTGAGCTGGTTCACGGCGGGGCCACCGGGAAGGTCTTTGACGACAGCCAGCGCAGACTGGCTGAAAGTGAGCAAGGCAGCGAAGGCGGCCGAAGCCTGACCGAACAGCGCCAGTTTGGCCGACGCCAGAATCGCTCCAACTTGTGTCATGCCAGGCCTTGAGGTTTTGCTTACGTTCATCGTCATCACTTTTAGGAAATCAATTGAGGGGTAATTCAGCCACTAATTATAAATAAAGCATCCAGATCATTTTGGCAGGCAATCTTTACGCAATGCTTGCAAGTTCGGTTTTTAAGCCCCCCGCAGAGCAAAACGGATCTCACGGGCCAGCGCAGGGCGCAGTTCTGGGCGCAGATGCCTGCCGATACTGACCCGGTGACCCTGCCCCGACACCTCAATCAAAGAGCCGTCGCCGCCTTTAGGCTCCACCCGGACCCATTGGCGTTCAAACTCCGCTCTCTCAATACGGCCAGCAGTTTCCAGCTCAACCACCAAGCGGGAGCCTTGCAACATAATTTTTTCGCCGTCACGAGCATGGCGCGCGTAAATCAAAAAAGCTGCACCAACAACCATCACCTCGAGCCAGGCAAAGGGCAAGATCAGGTAAGCACCTTGTACCCAGAAAAGCGTGGCAATACCCAATGAAACAACGCAAAGCGAAATGTAGAGTTGAAGCAACTGGGCCGGCGTCACAGAGCAGTTGCGGCGAAGTTGCCATTGCATCTCTGGGGCGTTGGGCTCACCGGGCGTGCGCACGGTTGCAAAGCGAAATCGGAAGTCGGAAGTCGACAAAAGAAAACTCAAAATAAGTAGGGCTTTAATGCAAAACGCATCAAAGCAAGGGGACATACCCGAATACAGGAAATGATTGTAGACACAATCTTCGCCCTGCCTGCCTGGAGGGTCATGTCCGCGGCTGCTGCAGCATGCTGCGCATGTCCTGCACAGAAACTGAGCTGAGCGCCGACACCTTGACCTTGGGCCTGGCTTTGAGCGCGTGGCCGTAAATCAACTCAAAAGTCATTTGCAGCCGTCCGTCAGGCCCGCACGGCAAATGCTCGCTGAGCGCTTGCTCTAGCTGCTCCCGCCAGCGGCGCCCGCGCAAAGCGCCAAATCGCGCAGGGTGAAAATTGCGGCCCAGCTCACGCAAGTCTTGCAGCAGCCGCGCCGGCGTGTCGTAAGTCAGGGTGATGCGCTCCATGTCCATCACCGGCTCAGCAAAGCCGGTTTGCACCAGCATGTCGCCCCAGTCGTGCATGTCGGTGAGCTGATGGCCAGCCGCAGGCCAGCCCAGCGTCTGGTAGATGCCGCGTAATTCACGTGCCGTGTCAGGGCCCAGACAGGAAAACATCACGAAACCATCGACCGCCAGCAGTCGGTGCCAGCGGGACAGCAGCGCTTGCGGATCAGCGGACTCATGCAAGGCCATGTTGGCCCACAACATGTGAAGGCTGCCAGCTTCAGGCGCATCAAAGCGCGCCGCCCGAACAGCCCAAGGAAAACGCTGCAAGATTTGCTGCCACCATGGCGTGCCCAAGGCACGGCGGGCGTGCAGTGCCTGGGCGGGTTCTGTTTCCATCACAAAAGCAAGTGAGCGGGGGTAACGCCGGCTCAACTCACCGTGTGCTGCCAGCCCGCCCCGCACCGCACACCAATGCGCCCACACGGCGGGTACCAGCTTGATCCACTGCAAGCGATCGAGCATGCGGCGCGCTACCTCCTCATGCAACCAAGGCGTGACCGCAGGCGCACGGCGCTGCCAGCGCGCAACAGCGAGCGGATCCAAGGTGGGCGGTTTTTGATTCGAAGTCATGCGGGCGCCAAGAGAAAACAGGGCATCCGGACGCAGATCCGGGCCAGCGCCGAGTATATTGACATCATGTTGTTGCGTGCCCTGCCCACCCTGCTCACGGCTCGCCTTGCCAGCCGGTGTGCTGTCTGCCACGGCTGGCCGGGCGGGCCGGTTTGCGCGCAATGCATGGCCCGTTTTGGCCAGGCGCGCCAGCGCTGTCACCTGTGTGCGCTGACCACGGTGGCCGGCCCTGACCAGGCCCGACTGTTGTGCAGTCGTTGCCGGCGCGAACCATTTGGACTGGACGCCTGCTTCGCGGCCCTGCCCTATGCCTTTCCCTGGTCTGGCCTGGTGGCACGTTACAAGTTCGCCGACCAGACCGGCTGGACCTCTTTCCTGGCCGGCCTGATGCTGGCGCAGCCCGGCGTGCGCGACGCACTGGCTGATTTAGGACCCCATGACTGGCTGCTGCCCATGCCCCTGTCGGCAGAGCGACTGGGCTGGCGCGGCTACAACCAGGCTTGGGAGTTGACGCGCTCCTTGCAAAAACAAAGCAGTTGTCCCGCCAAATCCGACAGCGCGCTGCTGCTTCGCACACGCCACACCCGACCCCAAAGCGAGCTCAAGCGCAGCGAGCGCCATGACAACGTGAAAGGCGCTTTTGCCCTCGAACCCCTGCGCGCGACGCATGTCGCTGGCCGTCGCGTGATGCTGGTCGACGACGTGATGACCAGCGGCGCTTCGCTGCTGGCGGCAGCGACTGCACTGCGACTGGCCGGTGCCGCAGAGGTCAGCGCCATCGTGCTGGCGCGCACGGCGCCGACATAATGCCGCCATGTTTCACATTGTTCTGGTTGCTCCTGAGATTCCTCCCAACACGGGCAACGTGATCCGTCTGTGCGCCAACACCGGCTGCACCTTGCACCTGGTCGAGCCGCTGGGCTTTTCGATGGATGACAAGCACATGCGCCGCGCCGGGCTGGACTACCACGAGTACACCAGCGTTCAGCGACACGCCAGCTGGCAGGCGTTGCTGGCCAGCGCCAAGCCGGCAGCAGAACGCATGTTCGCAATGACCACACGCGGCTCGGGCAGTGTCTTCGAAGCCCGTTTCGAGGCCGGTGACTGGCTGGTGTTCGGCTCTGAAACACAAGGCTTGCCGGTGGAACTGCGGGAGCAGTTTGCGCCAGCGCAACGCCTGCGCCTGCCCATGCTGGCGGGCCAGCGCAGCCTGAATCTGTCTAACGCCGTGGCGGTCACGGTGTTTGAGGCCTGGCGGCAAAACAGTTTTGACTCAGCGCCGGCCGGCTAGCGGCAGCGAACGTCTCAGGCAAAAGCGTCCCACAGCAATTTTGAACCTGTCAAAAACATGCCGACCGCGATCAATCGGTAAAACTGCTTGGGGCTGATGCGCTTGGCCATGCGAAAACCCACCCAGACACCCACGGGCACCAATGGCAAAAGCGCCAGAGAAGTGGCCATGTTGCGCGCATCCAGCAAGCCCAGCCAAGCGTAAGGAATCCACTTGGACAAATTAATGGCAAAGAAAAAACAGGCCATGGTGGAGGCGAACTGCAAGGGGCTCAGCCGCATCGGAATCAAGTAAGCGCTGACAGGCGGCCCCCCCGCATGGGCTACAAAGCTGGTAAAGCCCGACACCACAGTGAGAATTGCGCCTACCCAGCGCGGCGGCGGCACGCTGTCAGGCTTGGGCGGAAACAGCATGCGCTGCGCCAAAAAAAAGAGCGTGAAGCCGCCCACCAGCCCCGCCACAAGGTGCGTGTCCATCACCTTGAACAGCAAAGCGCCAGTCAATGAACCCAAAATGCCCAGTGGGATCAAGAAACGAAGGAAGGGCAGATCCACGTTTTTGCGAAATACGGCCAGCCCGAACAGGTCCATCACCAGCAGCACCGGCATCAAAATCGCAGCCGCCTGCGGAACCGTCACAGTCAGCGCCATGAGCGGCACAGCCAGCGAGCCAAAGCCGGTGCCGAAGCCGCTTTTACTGATACCCAGCAAAAGCACCGCCGGAACAGCCACCGCATAAAAATACGGGTCGGTGATGAGAGGAAAGTACACGCCCGATTATGGCTGCCTGTCCATGTGAACGCCCCAATTTCAAAGACCTTGTTTCAAACCCGCTCGAGTACCAACGCAATGCCCTGCCCCACGCCGATGCACATGGTGCACAGCGCATAGCGCCCGCCAGTGGCGTGCAGGCGGTTAACCGCCGTGGTGGCCAGACGCGCGCCCGAAGCACCCAGCGGATGGCCCAGCGCGATGGCGCCGCCCCAGGCATTGACGCGGGCGTCATCGTCTTGCAAACCCAACTGGCGCAGCACGGCCAGGCCTTGCGCAGCAAAAGCTTCATTGAGCTCGATCACGTCGAGTTGCGCCAGCGTCAAGCCAGTCAGTGCCAGCACTTTTTGTGTCGCCGGGGCGGGGCCAATGCCCATGATGCGCGGCGGCACGCCCACCGTGGCCATGCCCACCACGCGGGCGCGCGGCGTCAAGCCGTTTTTGGCAGCGCTGGCTTCGTCGGCCAGCAGCAACGCGCAAGCGCCGTCATTGACGCCGCTGGCATTGCCGGCCGTTACCGTGCCGTCGGGGCGCACCACGCCTTTGAGCTTGGCCAGGGTTTCCAGGGTGGTGGCACGCGGATGTTCGTCGGTGTCAACCAGCACCGCATCGCCCTTTTTCTGGGGGATGGACACAGGCGTGATCTCACGCGCCAGATGGCCGGCTTGTTGCGCGGCCACGGCGTTGAGCTGGCTGGCAAGCGCCATACGATCTTGCGCTTCGCGCTCGATCTTGAAATCAGTGGCGACGTTTTCGGCCGTCTCGGGCATGGAGTCCACGCCGTATTTTTCTTTCATCAGCTTGTTAACAAAACGCCAACCGATGGTGGTGTCATACACCGCGTTGCTGCGGCTGAAAGCGCTCTCGGCCTTGGGCATGACAAAGGGGGCGCGGCTCATGCTCTCGACGCCGCCGGCGATCATCAGGCCGGCTTCACCGGCACGGATGGCGCGGGCCGCCGTGCCCACGGCGTCCAGACCTGAGCCGCACAGGCGATTGAGCGTGGCGCCCGGCACTTCCAGCGGCAGACCGGCCAGCAAGCTGGACATGTGCGCCACATTGCGGTTGTCCTCGCCGGCCTGGTTGGCGCAGCCAAAGATCACGTCAGTGATGGCTTGCCAGTCCACGTTCGGGTTGCGCGCCATCAGCGCGCGCAGCGGCACAGCGCCCAGGTCGTCGGTACGCACGCTGGAGAGCGCGCCGCCGTACCGGCCGAAAGGGGTACGGATGGCGTCGCAGATAAAAGCTTGTGAACTCATGGTGTGTCTTTTCTAAATCGATTGTGAAAGTTCAAGCTGCCGCGATCGGCAAGCCCAGCATTTTTTCAAGTTCAGCATGCGTCAAACCCTCGACTGTGTCGATCAGCTTGAGGCCCTTCGGCGTGCATTCGAGCGTGGCCAACTCCGAGTAAATGCGCTTAACGCAGGCAATGCCGGTGACCGGGTAGCTGCACTGGGCCACCACTTTGCTCTCGCCTTTTTTGGTCAGCAAGTCCATCATCACCCAGGTTTGCTTGGCGCCAATCGCCAGGTCCATGGCGCCGCCCACGGCCGGAATGGCGTCTTTCTCGCCGGTGTGCCAGTTGGCCAGGTCACCGGTGGCGCTGACCTGAAAGGCGCCCAACACGCAGATGTCCAAGTGGCCGCCGCGCATCATGGCAAAGCTGTCGGCGTGGTGAAAGTAAGCGCCGCCCGCCAGCATGGTCACGGGCTGCTTGCCGGCGTTGATCAAGTCAAAGTCTTCCTGCCCTGCGGCAGGTGCCGGGCCCATGCCCAAAATGCCGTTTTCGCTGTGCAATATCACTTCAATGCCGGCAGGCAGGTGGTTGGCCACCAGCGTGGGCATGCCGATACCCAGGTTGACATAGGCGCCGTCGTGAATGTCTTGCGCAACGCGTTGGGCGAGTTGCTCTTTGCTGCGTTTTTGATAGCTCATGCTCATGCCGCCTTTTTGAAACCGCCGGCCTCGGTGGCCACGCGGTCGATCCTGACAATCTTGCTGACGAATATGCCGGGG
>CAMBWM010000143.1 GCA_945871335.1 Polaromonas sp. YR568
GGCATTGGCGCCATGATTGAGCACAACCATTTGCTGTATTGCGACATGCAAGACCCTATCGGTTTTTTGCAGAACGCCTGGCAAGGTGGCATGGCTGAGTACTGGCCTTATGCGCATGACGCTCAAGCGGCTGAGCGTGTGGCCAGCGAAAAATTCCAACGCTATTCGGATTTGATGGCCGCATCGCAAGGGTTTGTGGTTCAAGAGATCTTGTCGTCCTATTCATTCGCAGACCACCGTTGCGTTTTGGATGTGGGTGCCGGCAAGGGCCGGTTCACCAGCGAGCTGGCGGTGCATGCGCCGCACTTGCAGTTGAAATTATTTGATTTACCGCCGGTTCTGGAGTTGGCAGGCGCTAATTTCAAGGCCAAAGGTTTGAGTGACAGAGCAAGCCTGTACCCCGGCAATTTTTTGCACGATGCCTTGCCACAAGGCGCTGATTTGGTGACCTTGGTGCGCGTCGCCCATGACCACCCGGACGAGGTGGTTAAGCAACTGCTGCAAAAAATTCACGCAGCACTTCCCGCAGGCGGCGTGCTGCTCTTGGCCGAGCCGATGGCGCAAACCCGGTCTGAGTTCAATCCGGGTGCAACCCAAACAGACGCTTACTTTCATTTTTATCTGCTGGCCATGGGCGCGGGCCGCCTGAGAACGCCGGAAGAGTTGATGCGATTGATGACCCAGGCCGGCTTTGCTGATGTACAGCGTGTGAACAACAGCATGCCGATCCATGCGCAGCTGCTTCTGGGGCTAAAAGCTAAGTGATTACCCTAGATTTGAAGAAATAATGTAAATCTAGTTTGACACTTTGATGTGTAAGTTTAAGAATACAAATATGAAATCAACAGCAGTCGTTTTTGATGATCCCGGGCACATGTCTCTGCAGGCTTTAGAGTTGCCGCAGCTGCAGGACGGTCAAGTCGAAGTGGCAGTCCAATTCAGCGGTATCAGCACCCGCACAGAGCGCATGTTGTGGGATGGCAGCGTCCAGGCCATGCAAGGCATGTACCCCTTGGTGCCCGGTTACGAATCCGTGGGGCAGGTGGTTAAAGCCGCCGCTGGCAGCAAGCTCAAAGAGGGTCAAACGGTTTTTGTCCCTGGTGCCAATTGCTTTACCGGTGTGCGCAGTCTGTATGGCGGCGCCGCGTCGCGTTTGGTGGTGTCTGACCAAAAAATAGTGCCGGTTTCCAATGCGCTGGGTTCTGAGGCCGTTTTGCTGGCCTTGGCTGCCACGGCCTACCACGCTGTTTCCGGCGGCGGCCAGCAAAAGCCTTTCAATCCCCCTGACCTCATCATTGGCCACGGGGTCATGGGACGTTTGCTGGCCCGGCTCACCGTTGCCGCTGGTTGCCCAGCGCCGACTGTTTGGGAGACGCAAGCAGGGCTGATGCATGGCGGCGATAGCTACAAAGTGATCCGGCCCGAAGAAGATGCATGCCACGATTACCAGGCGATCTACGACGTCAGTGGAGACGCTTCCATCCTGGATCAATTGATCCAAAGAATTCGCCCCGGCGGTGAAGTGGTGCTGGCGGGCTCTTACCCGCAAAACCTGCAGTTCAGCTATGCCCCGGCCTTCATGCGCGAAGCCCGGCTGCGCATTGCTTCTGAATGGAAGCGCCCTGATTTATTGGCTGTCAATCAGTTGGTCAACAACGGGCAGCTTTCTCTCAAAGGTTTGATCACACACGCTCAAAACTTTGAATCTGCCACCGCTGCCTACGAGACTGCATTCGGTGATATTTCTTGTCTCAAGATGGTACTGGACTGGAGTGCGCACGCATGAACACACAAACTTCTAGCAACGAAAAAACGATTCAATTCGTAGATCGACTTCGTCATGAGGCAGCCATGCCCCCCGAGCCGGTGATCACCAAAGCGCCGACCAAAGAAACGCAAATCATCGCCATCTATGGCAAAGGTGGTATTGGCAAAAGCTTCACACTCGCGAACCTGAGCTACATGATGGCGCAGCAGGGCAAGAAAGTTTTGTTGATTGGCTGTGACCCGAAAAGTGACACCACCAGTTTGCTGTTTGGCGGCCGTGCATGCCCCACCATCATTGAAACTTCCTCGAAGAAAAAATTAGCGGGTGAAGCGGTTGCCATTGGCGATGTCTGCTTTAAGCGCGACGGTGTTTATGCCATGGAGCTCGGCGGGCCAGAAGTTGGTCGCGGTTGCGGTGGTCGCGGCATCATCCACGGCTTTGAGTTGCTAGAAAAACTCGGCTTTCATGAGTGGGGTTTTGACTATGTTCTGCTCGACTTCCTGGGCGACGTGGTGTGCGGCGGCTTTGGCCTGCCGATTGCCCGTGACATGTGCCAAAAAGTGATTGTGGTGGCCAGCAACGACTTGCAGTCACTGTATGTGGCCAACAACGTGTGCTCTGCGGTGGAATACTTCCGCAAACTTGGTGGCAATGTGGGCGTGGCCGGCATGGTGATCAACCGTGACGACGGCACCGGCGAAGCCGCTGCCTTTGCCACCAAAGTGGGCATCCCGGTGTTGTCCACCATTCCTGCTAATGAAGACATTCGCAGAAAAAGCGCCAGCTACGAAATCATCGGCCGCCCCGAATCTGTTTGGGGCCCTATGTTCGCCGAGTTGGCCGCCAACGTCCATACCTCGGTGCCGATTCGCCCGAACCCCATGACTCAAGACCAGTTGCTGGGCTTGTTTGCAGCTTCTGCTGTCGGTCGCGATGTGGTGCTCGAGCCAGCGACTCAATTTGACATGTGCGGCAAGACAGATACCAGCAAGCCCACGCTCGAAGTTGTTTACGACGAAGTATGAGACCATGAGCAAAACGATTCCTATCGTCCCCGTCAGTCAAGCGCCGGCGGGCATGAGCACCGCCATAGACGGTGATGGCATGGGTTGCCATTCTGGCGGCGAGAAAATGCTGGCGGCGGCCAAGGCGTCCGGCAAGTCGGAAGTGCTCGCCCAGTATGCCAAGGACTATCCAGTCGACCCCAAAGCAGGACCTCACGATCAGCCGCAAAGCATGTGCCCTGCGTTTGGTTCACTGCGCGTGAGCCTTCGCATGCGCCGCACCACCACCATTTTGTCGGGTTCGGCTTGCTGTGTGTATGGCTTGACCTTCACCTCTCATTTTTATGGTGCACGGCGCAGTGTGGGTTACGTGCCTTTCAATTCGGAGTCATTGGTGACCGGCAAGTTGTTTGAAGACATTCGCGAGACTGTTTACGACCAAGCCGATTCCGAAAAATACGACGCTATTGTGATCATCAATTTGTGCGTACCCACAGCCAGTGGCGTGCCTTTGCAGTTGCTGCCCAAAGAGATCAACGGAGTTCGCATCATTGGTATCGATGTGCCGGGTTTTGGCGTGCCGACGCACGCAGAAGCCAAAGATGTTCTGGCAGGCGCCATGCTCAAATATGCACGCGAAGAAATTGTGGCCGGACCGGTTCAAGCGCCGCGAACTGGCCGGTCGGACAAGCCCACCATCACCATGATTGGTGAAATGTTTCCCGCGGACCCCATGATCATTGGCCGCATGCTCGAGCCCATGGGCCTTGCAGCCGGACCTGTGGTGCCCACGCGCGAATGGCGAGAACTTTATGCCGCGCTCGATTGCGCGGCCGTTGCAGCCATCCATCCCTTTTACACCGCCAGCATTCGCGAGTTTGAATCGGCAGGCAGGCCTATTGTGGGTTCAGCCCCAGTCGGTCATGACGGCACAGAAGCCTGGTTGCAAGCCATCGGCAACGCTGCCAATGTGCCGCAAGCCAAAATTGACATGGTCAAAAATATCATGCTTGGCGCCATCAAGGGCGCTCTGGCCAAGTCACCGATCAACGGTCGCATCACGCTCAGCGGCTATGAAGGCTCTGAGTTGTTGGTGGCGCGTTTGCTGGTGGAAAGTGGCGCCGATTTGCGCTACGTCGGAACCGCTTGCCCTCGCACACCTTGGAGTGCCTCAGACTGTGAATGGTTAGAGGCTCATGGCGTGCATGTTCAATACCGCGCTTCGCTGGAGCAAGACCTAGCGGCTATGCATGAGTTCAAACCGGACTTGGCCATTGGCACAACACCCTTGGTGCAAGCGGCCAAAGAACTCAGTATTCCAGGCTTGTATTTCACCAATCTGATTTCCGCTCGCCCATTGATGGGGCCTGCCGGTGCCGGTTCTTTGGCTCAGGTGATCAATGCGGCGATTGCCAACAAGTCGCGCTTTGATGAAATGAAAGCCTTCTTTGGCGATACGGGTACCGGCCACGCAGCAGGGGTCTGGGAAGCCTCACACGGCGTGCCTCAAAACCGCCCTGAGTTTGAAGCGGAAACGCGCAGACAGCTTGAGAAGCAAGCCAAGAAACGCAAAGCGGAGGCGATGATCTGATGCTGGTCCTCGATCACGATCGCGCAGGTGGCTATTGGGGAGCGGTGTATGTTTTCACCGCCATCAAAGGCTTGCAAGTTGTCATTGACGGCCCTGTGGGCTGTGAAAACTTGCCGGTTACTTCAGTGTTGCATTACACCGATGCACTTCCCCCCCATGAGTTGCCCATCGTTGTGACAGGTTTGGCGGAGGAGCAATTAGGCCGTGAGGGCACTGAGGGCTCCATGCGCCGCGCTCATGCCACGCTCAATCCGGATTTGCCGTCGGTGGTAGTCACGGGTTCGATTGCAGAAATGATCGGTGGTGGCGTGACGCCCGAAGGCACTAACTTGCAGCGCTTTTTGCCTCGCACCATTGATGAAGACCAGTGGCAATGCGCCAACCGCGCTATGTATTGGCTTTGGCAGCAGTATGGATTGCGTCATGTGCCCAAACGCGAACGCAAAGAGGGTGAAAAGCCACGCGTCAATATCATTGGCCCCAGCTACGGAACTTTCAATTGCCCCAGCGATTTGGCCGAGATACGCCGCTTGGTCCAAGGCATTGGCGCCGAAGTCAATATGGTTTTTCCCTTGGGCTCGCACCTTGCCGATGTGTCGCGTCTTGTGGAAGCTGATGTGAACATTTGCATGTACCGCGAGTTCGGCCGCATGTTGTGCGAAGCCCTGGAGCGCCCTTATTTGCAGGCACCGATTGGCTTGCACAGCACCACCAAATTCCTGCGCTCCCTCGGTGAACTGCTGGGCCTGGACCCTGAGCCCTTCATCGAAAGAGAAAAGCACAGCACTATCAAACCGATTTGGGATTTGTGGCGCTCAGTGACGCAAGACTTTTTCGGCACCGCCAATTTTGGTGTGGTCGCGAACGAAACCTATACGCGCGGCATACGCCACTTCCTGGAAGACGAAATGGGTCTGCCTTGCAACTTTGCGATCTCGCGCATTGCAGGTGCCAAAACAGACAACGCAGAAGTGCGCAAACTGGTCACTGAAAAAACGCCGCTTATTTTGTACGGCAGCTACAACGAGCGCATCTATCTGGCCGAATGCGGCGGCGGCGGCATGATGAAAACCAGTTTCATTCCCGCCAGCTTTCCCTTGCCGATTATTCGTCGTCATACGGGCACGCCGTTCATGGGCTATGCAGGCGCCACTTACATCATTCAAGAGTTCTGCAACGGTCTCTTTGATGCACTTTTCCACATCCTGCCATTGGGCACAGAGATGGACAAGATTGAAGGAACCTTGGGTCGCTCTGCGCCTAACACCACCGTGCCGTGGGAGCCTGAAGCACAGGACAGATTGGAAGCTTTGTTGGAACAACAACCGGTTTTGGTTCGAATTTCAGCAGCCAAGCGAATGCGCGATCAAGCGGAGCGAGATGCACGGGAAACCGGCCGCTCTCATGTTGAAGCGGAAAGATTCACAGAATTGTTCGGTATAGCGAATGAAGGAGCACATGCATGAAAGATGTGCAATTGAACTCGTTGGGCCGCCCAATCCTTCGGCTTGTCCGGAGGGCTATCTGTTTCGGCGTCACTGCCAAAACAGTTCGTCCTGATTCCGTCAGGTTTCAGGGTATCGCCGAAAGGCATTTTGAGAGAGGCACAAACTATGACTGATGCAGCTAACCCCTCAGGGCTGACAGACCAAGAAGCCCAAGAGTTTCACCAGTACTTCATACAGGGTTACCTGTTGTGGGCTGTTGGAGCTTTCTTCGCCCACAGCTTGGTGTGGATCTGGCGTC
>CAMBWM010000144.1 GCA_945871335.1 Polaromonas sp. YR568
ACCGCCGCGGCGTCAATGCCGTGCGCGCTTTGATCATGACGCCGACGCGCGAACTCGCAGCGCAGGTTGAAGAAAGCGTGCGGGTTTACGGCAAGTACCTGGACATCACCTCGATGGTGATGTTTGGCGGCGTTGGCATGGGCGCGCAAATTGACAAGCTGCGCCGCGGCGTGGACGTTCTGGTGGCCACCCCCGGCCGCCTGCTGGACCACGCGCAGCAAGGAACGCTGGACCTCTCGCAAGTGCAGGTCTTGATCCTGGACGAAGCCGACCGCATGCTGGACATGGGCTTCATCCATGACATCAAAAAAGTGCTGGCCCTGGTGCCCAAGCAGAAGCAGACCCTGCTGTTCTCGGCCACTTTCAGCGACGAGATCCGCGAACTGGCCAACGGCCTGCTGCGCAACCCGGTGTCCATCCAGGTCACGCCGCGCAACACCACGGTGCAGCGCATCACGCAGACCATCCACCCGGTGGGCCGCGCCAAAAAGAAAGCGCTGCTCACTCACATCATCTCTGAGCACAACTGGAGCCAGGTGCTGGTGTTCACGCGCACCAAGTTCGGCGCCAACAACGTGGCCGAGCACCTGACGAAAAACGGTATCCCGGCGATGGCGCTGCACGGTAACAAGAGCCAGACCGCCCGCACGCAGGCGCTGGCCGGCTTCAAAAACGGCGACATACGCGCGCTGGTGGCCACCGACATAGCCGCTCGCGGCATTGACATCGACGAGCTGCCGCACGTGGTGAACTACGAGATACCGAATATCAGCGAAGACTATGTGCACCGTATCGGCCGCACCGGTCGCGCCGGCAACAGCGGCGAAGCCGTCAGCCTGGTGTGCCTGGACGAAGAAGGCTTCATGCAGGACATCGAGCGCTTTACCAAGCAGAACATTGAAGTCGTGCAAGTGCCCGGCTTTGAAGCCGAACCCGGCGAGCGCGCAGAGCCACTGGCCATGGGTCGCCAGACCATCTGGGGCGGCCTGGGCAAGCCGCCAAGCCGCGAAGTGATGCAAGCAGCGGCCAAAGCGGCCCGCAGCGAAATGATGACGCGCATACGCGAAAACAAACCGCAAACAGGCCGTGGCCCGGGTGCTGGTAACAGTGGCATTGATGGTGGTGGCAACGCCGGTCGCGGCCGCAGTGCTGGCGGCCGCAGTGCTGGCGGTGGCAATGGTGGCGGTGGTGGCGGCGGACGCGGCCCACGCCAGAACACGGGCTACTCACAAGGCGGCCAGGGCGGTCAGCCCGCACAAGCTCGCAACCCGAATGCACAACCCCCACGTCAGCAGCAAGCACGACCCCAATATGACGACGATGCCCAACCCACCAGCCATGTCTCTTCAGGCTTCCCCTCTTCCGGACAACCGACCGGCGGCAACCGTGGCGGCTTCCGTGGCGGCCGCCCCGCTGGCGGCGGTGGTGGCGGCGGTGGCGGACCGCGCTCGGGTGGCGGTGGTGGCGGCCGTGGCGGTTCAGGCCGCGGCGGCAACTCCGGCTCTTTCAACGGCCGTTAAACCAAGGCAGCGGCCTCACATTCTTGTGCGGCCCTTCAACATCGGCCTGCTCACCCGCTTTGGGTTTGCAGGCCTTTTTCATGCCGGCGCCCGGCTTAGTCCCTGACAAACAGCGTGACCAGCGGCTCATCGCCGACCTGGCGGCTCCAGTGCCCGTGCAGCGCCGGGTCAAACACCGCGCCCGCGGGCAGCGTGTCGGCCGAGTAAAAGGACTCACCCGCCTTGAAGACGCGCGAACTGCCGTCCTGCAGCCCGATTTCCATTTGCCCTTGCAACACGAACAGCCACTGCTTGGCGCCCGTGCAATGAAACTGGCTTCTGAAACCCACCGGGCTCTGACGCAACTGGTAACCCGACGACGGCCGCAGCGGCGACAGCATGGCCTGCGGCGTGCCTTCGGTGAGTGCCAGCGATTCCTCGCGAAAGCGCGCGCGGCCATCGGTGTCGGTGAAAAGAATGACGCTGGTGAGCTTGGCGGGCGTTGTCATGTGGACTTTCGAAAAAAATTCAAAGGGTTTTAATTCAAGCCGTGGGCTGGCGGTAACGCGCCCAGGCCTCGGGGGTCGGGGTGGTGCCAGCGCCGGGCAGTGTCGGTAAACGGAAATAACCGTTCACCACCTCGGCCGGCTCGGTGAAGCAGTCCTTGATCCAGGGGATGTATTCCAGCACCTCACAAGCCGGGTGCGCGTAAGACAGGTGCACATGTACCTGGCTCATGTCGCCAGCATGCGGGGCCACCGGTAGGCGGAATGAATGCGCCGTGTCACACACGCGCAGCACTTCGGTCAAGCCGGCCATGCGCGTGACATCGGGCTGCACCCAGGCAATGGCCTGCTGCGCAAAAAATTCGGCAAAAGCGTCGGTCGTGTAGAGCTGCTCGCCCAGCGCCACCGGAATGCTGGTGGCCCGAGCCAGTTGCGCATGACCCTTGACGTCGTCATGCCAGAGCGGCTCTTCAAACCAGAATACATCTTGCGCTTCTGCAGCACGGCAAAAACGCTGGCAAGTGGCCAGGTCCCATTTGCCATTGCCGTCAATGGCCAGCGTGACATCCGGCCCGATAGCCTGACGCACAGCGGCCAGACGGCGCAGGTCGCGCTCGACGCTGGAGCCGACCTTGATCTTGATGCCGGTGAAGCCCTGCGCCGCCGCACGCACCGCGCCGGCCACCAGCTGATCGTCGGGAATGCTGAGCCAGCCGATATCAGTGTTGTAAGCCCGAACCTTGTCGCGAATTTGCCCGCCCAGCACTTTCCACAGCGGCTGGCCGGCCGCCTTGGCCTTGAGGTCCCACAACGCCACATCAATGGCCGCATGCGCCAAGCTGGTGATGCCGGCGCGGCCCACCCATTGCAGCGCCGGGTTACGCGCCAGTTTTTGCCACAGGCGCGTGATGTCTCGGCTGTCTTCACCGACCAGCAGCGGAGCATGGCAGGTTTCAATACAGCGGGTGATCAGGTGGTCGCTGGCCAGGTGCGCGTGCGTGCCAGTGAATCCGTAGCCCGTCAAGCCGTCTTCAGTCTCGATCTGCGCGCCCACCACGCCCCAGTGCGAGATGCTGTGTGTGCTGTCGGCAATCTGCGAGCCGGTCACAGGCACATGCAAGATAAAGGGTTTGACAGATTTGATTTTCATCTTGGGCCTTGTGAGTGAAAAAAATCAAGCGCTGGCGGTATTGCGCACGATGGCGTCAGCGCGCAAATGAAGGTCGGGCAGCAGTTCAAGACCCAGGCCCGGCTTGTCGCCCAGACTGAGGATGCCGTTTTTAACCACGGGCAATTCAGTGACCAGTTCTTTGTACCAACCGGTGTAGAAAGCGCGCACGCTTTCCTGCACCAGGGCGTTGGGCGCGTGCAATGACAAATGGCTGGAAGCCGTCCAGACCACCGGACCGGTGCAGTCATGCGGCGCCACCGGCAGCTGCCAGGCGTCGGCCAGCGCGGCAATTTTGCGGCCTTCCGACAGGCCGCCGCACCAACTGAGGTCAGGCATCACAACGCCGGCCACGCCGGTTTGCAAATAGTCCTTGAAGCCCCATTTATAGCTGAGGGTTTCGCTGGCGCAGATCAGCGCGTCGCAGTCTTTGGCGTATTGCTTGAGCAAATCCAGGCTGTCCATGCGGATCGCGTCTTCATGCCAAAAGGTGTTGAAAGGCTTGAGGGCGCGTGAGATTTTTTGTGCCATGGGCAATCGCCACAGGCTGTGGAACTCGACCATGATGTCCATCTTCTGGCCCACCGCATCGCGAATCTTGCGAAAGGGTTCGAGCGCCAGATCGAGGTCGGCATTGCTGATGTACTGGCCGTGGCTTTTTTCGGCGGCCGGATCAAACGGCCAGATTTTCATGCCGGTGATGCCCTCAGACAGCAGCGACTCGGCCAGCTCACCGGCGCGATTAAGAAAACCTTCCAGGTCTTCGTAGGGGCCAGCTGATTTTTTGGCGGCGCCTATGCCCCAATTGGCACTGGACTGGTTGGTGGTGCTGCGCACGTACTGGTAGCCGGCGCAGGTGTTGTAGATGCGGATGTCGTCGCGGCTCTTGCCGCCCAGCGCGGTGTAGACCGGCATGTTGGCGGCTTTGCCAAAAATATCCCACAGCGCAATGTCCACTGCGGAGTTGCCGCGCGTTTCTGCGCCGGAGCCGCGCCAGCCCAAGTAACCTGTGATGTCTCGGTTGCGTGATTCGATGGCCAGAGGGTCTTTGCCTATCAGCTTGGGGCCGACCCATTCATGGATATAAGCCTCGACCGCAGCGGCACCCATGAAGGTTTCACCCAAACCGGTCAGACCCTCGTCGGTGTGAATGCGCACCCAAATGATGTTGGGGAACTCGCCGAGCCGGACAGTTTCTACGTTGGTGATCTTCAAGGTTTGGCCTCGCGACGGTTTGACAAATCAATCTTGGGATGAAAAAAGCCGCCAGGGCTTACCCCGGCGGCTGCATCAGATGGCGTTTCAGCCGCCGCGTGACTTCTTCAAGGCATCCCACACCACATTAACGGCTTCAGCACCGATGGTAGGAATGTTCTTGTCATAGACAGGACGGATCCTGTCTGAAATACGCTTCATCTCGGCAGGGGAGATCTCGTTGACCTGCATGCCTTTGGTTTTCAGGGTGGCGAGAGATTTCTCATTGAGCGTGCGGTTGGCTGCGCGCTGGACTTTCTGGCCTTCACGGGCCGCTTCACGCAGCACAGCTTGCTCTTGCGCGCTCAACTGGTCCCACAGCTTCTTGCTGTAAAGCACCAGGAAAGGTGTGTAAGCATGGCGAGTGACAGACAGGTACTTTTGCACTTCATTGAACTTGGATGTCTCAATAGTGACAAACGGGTTTTCCTGGCCGTCAATGGTTTTTGTTTCCAGCGCCGTGAACACCTCACCGAAAGCCATGGGCACGGCATTGGTACCCAGCGTTTTGAAAGTGTCAATGAAAATATTATTCTGCATGACACGCACCTTCACGCCATCAAAGTCTTCGACCTTGGTGACTGGGCGCTTGCTGTTGGTCAGGTTGCGAAAGCCATTTTCCCAATAAGCCAGATTCACCAGACCGGCTTCTTCCAGCTTCTTGTTGAAGTACACGCCAGCCGGACCGTCCAGCACGGCATCGGCTTCCTTTTCATTGAGAAACAGGAAAGGCAGGTCAAAAGCGCCCAATTCTTTGACGATGCCTACCAAAGGTGAGCTGGAGGTGCAAACCATCTCTTGCGTGCCGGCACGCAAGGCCTGCGTGGCTGGCAGATCGCCGCCGGCAGAGCCGCCCCAGAAGGCACTGATTTTGAGTTTGCCGCCGGTTTTGGCCGCCAGCACTTCCTGCATTTTCTTCACGCCCAAGCCCACAGGGTGGTCTTCGTTCACGCCATTCGTGAACTTGATGGTGCGATCGGCAAATTGGGCAAAGCTGGACGTTGCGACCAGCAAAGTAGCAGCAGCCAGGGCTGAAGCGAGGGTTCTACGTTTGAACATACAAGTCTCCTTTTATAAAAAACAGTTGGTAACCGAAACTAATAAAAAACCACGGGGAAAAACAAGGTCAGGTTCACTTCATCAACCAATGCAGTGGCACCAAAACGATGGAGGGGAACAATACCAGCAAAAACAGCACGGTCAACTGGGCCAGCAAAAAGGGCAAAACCCCTTTAAAGGCCTCGTCCATACTGATCTTGGCGACGCCGCAAACCACATTGAGCACGGTGCCAACCGGTGGGGTGATCAGGCCGATGGCATTGTTCATGATGAACATCACGCCGAAATAGACCGGGTCAATGCCGGCCTTGAGCACCACCGGCATGAGAACCGGTGTGAGGATTAAGACTGTTGGCGTGAAGTCAAGCGCGGTCCCGACGATCACAATCAGAACCATCATGACAAACATCAACAGGATTTTGTTGTCCATGAAAGGCGACAACATATTGGCGACCTCAGTCGGAATATTGGCCACCGTGATGAGCCAGGCACTGACCATGGCGGCCGCCACCAGGAACATCACCACCGCCGTGGTTTTACCGGCTGCCAGGATCAATTTGTACAAAGCTTTGAACTTGAGCTCGCGGTAAATGAACATGCCCACCAC
>CAMBWM010000145.1 GCA_945871335.1 Polaromonas sp. YR568
AAGCCCTTGCTGGTGCGTCAGGCTATCGCCGGCTTCAAGCCGATCCTGAGCCGGCCCGAGCTGTTTGCGCTGGCTGCACAAGAGAGGGTGGAGTCCCGCTTGGTGATTCAGAGCGCGAGCGGCTGGCGCATGAAATCCGGTCCGTTTGCGCCCCGCAGCCTGCCTGCGCTGAGCAAACCTGCTTGGTCTTTGCTCGTGCAGGGTGTTGATTTGTACGATGCGCGTGCCCATGAACTGCTGCAGCAATTTCGATTCTTGCCAGACGCGCGCTTGGACGACTTGATGATCTCTTACGCCAGCAACGGCGGCGGGGTTGGACCGCACTATGACAGCTACGACGTGTTTTTGTTGCAGGCCAGTGGCCGGCGGCGTTGGCGCATTGGTAAGCAAAAAGATTTCACCCTACAACAAGGAGTGCCCTTGAAGATATTGCAAAACTTCAACTACACCGAAGAGTTTGTGCTCGAAGCCGGGGACATGCTTTACCTGCCGCCGCGCTACGCGCATGACGGCGTGGCCCAAGCCTGTACGGGTGCAGACGGCAAACCAGAAGCCTGCATGACCTACTCCATCGGTTTTAAGGCGCCGGGCCAGGCTGAAATAGCCGGTGCTTTATTGCAGCGTTTGGCTGAATACTGCTCTGATGATGGCGATGTTTTGGCCACGCCCAAAATCTACAAAGACCCGCAGCAGCTGGCCACCGCTCACCCGGCTGCCTTGCCGCCGGCGTTGACAGACTTTGCCCGCGCCTCGGTGACCGCGGCCCTGAAGGACCCTTTGGCGCTGGCTTGCGCTTTGGGCGAGTACCTGACTGAGCCCAAGTCTTCCGTCTGGTTTGAGGGCAGCGCGTCACCGGCCGCGCCCCTAGGTTCACAGGCGCTGGCGCTCGATTCAGGCACCCGCATGATGTATGACGACAAACATATTTTTATCAACGGTGAGAGCTATCGCGCCCGTGGTGCTGATGCCCTGTTGATGCATCAACTGGCGGACCAGCGTGCACTGAGCGTGGCGCAGTTGCGCAAGGCCAGCCGGGATGCCAAAGACTTGCTGGTGGATTGGTTGGACGCGGGCTGGCTGCATGCGGCCAAGGTAAAAGACCAGCCAATTTGAAGTGCACGACCCTGTTAAGTGTCTTTTTTTCGCACTATTTTGGTGAAATCGCAATAGACCTTCCTTTCAAAGCATGGGTTTATACGGATATACTTTCAAATTAGGTTGGAGACATCTACTTTCCTGCCTTATTTATGGACCAACTACTTTTTTGTTGGCCATTTTGAATACAGTCTCAAACACTCATCAAGGAATTGAAAAATGAACAAGTCACTCGTTTTGGCAGCTATCGTTGCAGCTTTCGCCCTGGCAGCTTGCGGTAAGAAAGAAGCTCCTCCAGCACCAGCACCAGTTGCTGCACCAGCACCCGCACCTGCACCAGCTGCTGACGCTGCTGCACCTGCCGCTGCTCCAGCTGCCGCTCCTGCAGCTGCCCCAGCTGCACCAGCTGCTGACGCCAAGAAGTAATTCTTAGCTCCCAATTAAAAAGCCGCCTTAGGGCGGCTTTTTTTCGTCTCTGCAGCGCCCTTAAGCCCTGACATCCAACCAGCTTGTACCGCTCTGGGGGCTGGCGATAGACAGCTCCGGGCTTGCGTGAACATGGGCGCCGACTCCGACCAGTGCGCTAAGTGCAAGCTCCGGGCGGTTGTTTTGTGCGCTCAGATGCGCAGCCACCACCTGGACCAGGCCTGGATGAGCAAGGGCGCGAGCAATTTGCGCGGCAGTCTCATTTGACAGATGACCATAGGGCCCAGCAATCCGGTTTTTAAGAAAGGCGGGGTAAGTCGATTGAGCCAGCAAACCGGCATCGTGATTGCACTCCAACAAAAGGGAATGGCAGCCAGCCAGTTGAGACAGCACATGGGCGCTCGGGTGACCCAAATCAGTCAGTAGGCCGAGTTTGAACTGGCCGTCTGTGCAGCTCAGTTGCAAGGGTTCACGGGCATCGTGGGGAACCGTAAAGGGGTTTAGTTCAAGTTCGCCGAGATCGATGGCCTGGCCGTCGGCGGCAAGGCGCAGCAAGCCATCAAAGTCCGGTTTACCCAAGGCTGCGTAAGTGCCCCGGCTCATCCATACCGGCACGCGGTGGTGCAAGGCGAACTGCCTGGCGCAACCAATGTGGTCGGCGTGCTCGTGGGTGATGAAGATGGCGTCGATTGACTGCTCTTCCAAGCCGGCCTGCTGCAGGCGCTCGGACAGTTGCTTAAGCCCTAAGCCGCAATCGACCAGCACTTGTACACGCCGAATGCCATAGGCTTGCACCAGCGTGGCATTGCCCGTGCTGCCACTGCCCAGGTTTTTAAAGCGCAGCACCTGTGCAGAAAGCTGAACGGCTTATTTCAAATCGTCAGCAAGCACTTTGAAGATGCGCTGGGCATTGCCTGTGGTGTCGGGTTTGCCTTCTGCATTGAGCACAGCCACTGAGGTCATTTCCCCCTTGGCAGTTAATACAATTTGATACTTCAGGGGGGCTGGGGTGGCTGAGTTGCGGCTAAACAGGTTGCCCAAGAAGCTGCTGGATTTATTCTCTGACAAAGGCGCAACGTAGCGCACGAAGTACAGCCCTTTACTTCGGTCGCGGTCTTCCACAGTAAAGCCGGTGCGGTCAAGGCCCAGGCCGACACGTCGCCAGGCGCGGTCAAAGCCGTCGTCGACGAGTAGAACTTGCTGGTTGTTAACGGTTTCAATGCGGGAAGTCTGGCGCGCCGCATCCCCGGCGATCAGTGCTTTGGATTGCTCTGGCGACACGCCCAACTGGACCATCAGCCGGCGTAAAAATTCGGCTTCCAGTTCAGGGTCTGCCGGTCTGGGTTGCCATATGGTGGAAGTGTTGGTGCCACTGGAGTTGGTGACCACTTCAACCATACCCCGGTGGCTGATGAAGATTTCGGTGCCGCCGCTGGCAGTGCGCTCAAGGCGGGTGCGGAACTTGTCGCGCTCACCGGTGGAGTAAATGGTGTCAAGCACGCGGCCTAAGGTGTTGCGGATAAAGTCTTGCGGCAGTTTGGCGCGATTTTCAGCAAAATCGGTTTCAATGATGCCCAGGTCTTGCTGCTCAATGGCGAGCTGAAAGCCGCTGGTTTTCCAGAAATCACGTACCGGCTCCCAGAGCTTGTCCGCCGGGCGGTTGACCACCAGCCAACGCTGGCTGCCCGAGCGCTCAATGCGCACATCACCCACAATGCTGGCCGCAATGCCGACCTGGCTTGAGCGAATAGCCTTGTCGCTTTGAAAGGTGTTGGCCGTCACGGCCACGCCTGGCACGGCGTAGCGGTTGTCGCGTGTGAGCTGACTCAGGTCCGGTGGCACATCCAGCGACGGGCCTTTTTTGGCGCTCGATTTGTAGTCGATTTTTTCACCAACCAGTGTGTCGTTGATGACGGAGCAGCCACTGAGCACCAAGCTCGACAACAACAGCGCTACAGTTAGACCAGCGGTGGTCGTGCGGGTGCTCGGGTTCATGTGGATCTTCAATTTTTTTCCTTCAGTTCAAATCAGGCCGCAAACGCGCAAGGCGTTTTCGACGGTGGTTTCGTTGGCAGTCTCGAGCTGCGTCATGGGCAGGCGAAGGGTCGGTCCGCAAAGTTTCATGCGGGCCATGGCCCATTTCACCGGGATCGGGTTAGCTTCAATAAACAAGTTTTTGTGCAAAGGCAGTAGTTTCAGCTGAATCTGCATGGCGCGCTGAGCGTCACCCGCCACGGCCGCCACGCACAGCTCGTGCATCAAGCGCGGTGCGATGTTGGCAGTCACACTCACATTGCCCTGACCACCGCACAGCATCAATGCCACGGCGGTGCCATCGTCTCCGGAGTAAACAGCAAAGTCGGCCGGTGTTTCCTTGATCAGCCACTGCGCACGCTCAATATTGCCAGTCGCCTCTTTGATGCCGACGATGCCGGGCACCTGGGTCAGGCGCATCACGGTCGGGTGCAGCATGTCCGCCACGCTGCGGCCAGGTACGTTGTAGAGGACCATCGGCAAGTCGACAGCTTCGGCGATCGTCTTGAAGTGCTGGTACTGGCCTTCCTGGGTGGGCTTGTTGTAGTAGGGCACCACCTGCAATTGACAGTCGGCGCCAACTTTTTTGGCAAATTTGGTCAGCTCGATGGCCTCAGCCGTAGAGTTCGCGCCGCAGCCGGCCATGATGGGCACCGCTTTGGCGCCGTGGCTGCGCGCTTGCTCCACCGCCACGCGGATGATTTCGCAATGCTCTTCGACATTGACTGTCGGCGACTCGCCTGTGGTCCCCACCACGCCAATGCAGTCGGTACCTTCAGTGATGTGCCAGTCCACCAGCTTGCGCAAAGTGGGATAGTCAACGCTGCCGTCTTCATGTAGCGGAGTGGCCAGGGCAACGATGCTGCCGGTAATTTGTTTCATTTGAAAAGGACCTTGACCTTGCAGGCGGGTTGGCGCCGCAACGAGCGGCATGTTCCATGAGGCATTCTACTCAGACAGCGACACTGCTAAGCCCTGCCGCCGGCTTAGGCAAGCCGATGTTGCGCGGGCAGGGCGACCGGCAGTTCGCGAACTGCGGCAATGCGCTGGACAAAGCGCCCGTTGGCACCGGCCACACCTGTTTCAAAGCCATCTTCGTAGGCCACGATGCGCAGTGACTGGCAAAGCTGCAGGAGCTCACCGGGCTGCAAAAGAAAATCCGGCCGCGAGGGTTTGCCCACGGTTTCATTGCCGGCGGCAAAGGTTTCGTAAATGAGCACGCCGCCTGGCGCCAAACTGGCCAGCAGCGTTTGCAGCAGGGGTCGCCACAGGTAGTTGGTGACCACGATGGTGTCAAACTGGCGACCCGCCAAAGGCCAGGGGCCGGCTTCAATGTCGGCAACCAGCGCCTCGCAGTGCTCTGCTCCCAGGCCCAGCGTCGCAATGACTTCGGCCGAGCGGTCCACCGCCACCACCGCGTGACCGCGCCCGGCAAACCAGCGTGCGTGACGCCCGCGGCCGCAGGCCACATCCAGCACGCTGCCACCCGCCGGCGACAAGTGGCTCCAACGGCGCACCCAGGCAGAAGCCGGCTCGTCGCCATGCAATGGGGAGACGCTCATCAGAAGCAGGCCCAGAGCTGGTCGGCCATCATCACCAGAAAGGCCGGGCGCGTGTACAGCGCAAACACCGCCAGCGGAGCTGCAATGGCCAGGGTCCAGAGGGCGACTTTACGCATGGCTTCAGGCACCTGTACCAGCGGGTGCCGGCGTACGCACGATCGGAGTTTCGCGCACTGGCAGGTTCACCAGAGCAGCAAAAATACCCAAGGCAATCGACAGGTACCAGACGATGTCGTAGCTGCCCGTGCGGTCATACAAATAGCCGCCCAGCCAGACGCCCAAGAAAGAGCCAATCTGGTGGCTGAAAAAGATAAAGCCGCCTAGCATCGACAAATGCTGGATGCCGAAAATCTGCGCCACTGCCGCATTGGTGGGCGGCACGGTGGACAGCCACAGCAGGCCCATGATGGCCGAGAAGATGTAGACACTGAGGGGCGTCAGCGGCACAGAAATAAAAACCGCAATCACCAGCGCCCGAGCAAAGTAAATGCAAGCCAATATGTTCTTTTTGGGCAGCCACTGGCCTAAAGCGCCGGCCGCGTAGGTGCCAAACACATTGAACAGGCCGATCAGCGCCAGCGCGTAGCTGGCCACTTCGGGCAGCATGCTTTTGTCTTTGAGGTAGCTGGGCATGTGCACGCCAATGAAAACCACCTGAAAGCCGCACACAAAATAGCCTGCCATCAGCAGCTGAAAGCTAGGGTACTTGAAAGCTTCTGCCAGGGCTTGAACAATGGTTTGCTCGCGCTTGACTGGCGCCGCGCCCGACGTGGTTTTTTCGCGCAGGCCATAAGCCAGTGGCACGATCACCATGACCGCGGCGCTGAGCACCAGCAAGGCCTCTTGCCAGCCCAGGCTGCTGATCAGAAAACCTTCGGTTGGCACCATCAAAAACTGTCCGAATGAGCCGGCCGCC
>CAMBWM010000146.1 GCA_945871335.1 Polaromonas sp. YR568
TGGTCAACAACGCGGGTATCACGCGCGACGGCCAGTTCCGCAAAATGAGCAAGGCCGACTGGGACGCTGTTATTTCGACCAACCTCAACAGCATGTTCAACGTGACCAAGCAGGTGATCGAAGGCATGATCGAAGCGAACTTCGGACGCGTGGTCAATATTTCTTCGGTCAACGGCCAAAAAGGCCAGTTCGGTCAGGTCAACTACTCTACAGCCAAAGCTGGCTTGCACGGTTTCACCATGGCGCTGGCGCAAGAACTCGCCAGCAAAGGCGTCACCGTCAACACCGTCAGCCCGGGTTACATAGGTACCGACATGGTCAAGTCAATCCGTCCGGATGTGCTGGAGAAAATCGTTGCCGGCGTGCCGGCCAAGCGGTTGGGCACACCGGAAGAAATCGCCTCGATCATTTCCTGGATTGCTTCGGAAGAGGGCGGTTACGCCACCGGCGCTGACTTCTCGCTCAACGGCGGCTTGCACATGGGTTAAATCGACAGGAGCGCTCCGGCGCTTTTTTAAAACCCGCCTTTGGGCGGGTTTTTTTATCACCCATTGCCGGTGGCAATTGGAGCGAAAATCAGGCTTCAGATTACCTCACCGCAACAACCCTTGCCAATGACCCTCATCAACAGCACCGCTCAGCAGCCGGACCGACTCAGCGTTGCGCCGATGATGGATTGGACCGACCAGCATTGCCGTTACTTTCACCGCCTGCTCACGCGCCGTGCGCTGCTCTACACCGAGATGGTTACCACAGGTGCTTTGCTGCACGGTGATGTGCCGCGGCATTTGCGTTTCAATGTAGAAGAGCATCCCTTGGCCCTGCAACTGGGTGGCAGCGAGCCGGCTGATTTGGCACAAGCTGCACGCTTGGGCGAGGCGTGGGGCTATGACGAGATCAACCTCAACTGCGGCTGCCCCAGTGAGCGTGTGCAGCGCGGTGCTTTTGGCGCCTGCCTGATGGCCGAACCGCAGCTGGTGGCCGATGGCGTCAAGGCCATGCTCGATGTGGTGAGCGTTCCTGTGACGGTGAAGCACCGCATCGGCATTGACAAGGGCGAGAGCTACGACTTTGTGAGAGATTTTGTTGGCATAGTCAGTCGGGCAGGGTGCCAGACTTTCATCGTGCACGCCCGCAACGCCTGGCTGCAAGGTTTGTCGCCCAAAGAAAACCGCGAAGTGCCACCGCTGCGCTACGAATTTGTGCACCGGCTGAAAAAAGATTTTCCGCAGCTGCGCATTATGATCAATGGCGGCATCAACAACGCCGCGCAAGTGCACGAGCAGCTGCAGCACATTGACGGCGTGATGATAGGCCGTGAGGCATATCACAACCCCTGGTGGCTGGCATCGTGGGATGCTGATTTTTGGGGCGAGCCGGCTGCTGCTCAAGTGTTGACGCGCGAGTTGGTTGAATCACAGATGGTGGATTACATGGCGCGTGAAGCGGCGTTGCACGGCACGCCTTGGAGCGCGATTGCCCGCCATATGCTGGGCCTGCGCCATGGGCTGCCGGGCTCACGCCGCTGGCGTCAGGTCTGGAGCGACCACAAGCTCAAGGGTTTGCCTGCGCACGAGGTGATGGCCCTGGCAGCAGCATCAGAGCCATGAAGCAGACCCCGCCCAGCGCGGCAGAAAACCACAGCGCACCGCCACCAAAGCGGTCAATCGCCAGACCAAACAAATAGGGCGAAAGCGCCTGTGCAAAACGCGCCGGCAACATCAAAAGACCCTGGCGCAAGCCGTAGTCTTTGGTGCCAAATAACACCAGGGGCAGGGTGCCTTTGGCGATGGTCAAAATGCCGTTGCCCGCGCCGTGCAGCAGCGTGAAGGCCGCGCCGGCTGGCACACCCAGCAGCAAAAATGCAAGTGCTCCCACTGAATGCAGTGCGCCTGCCACACGCGCCGATACCACCGGGTGAACACGGCGCAGCAAACCATACTCGAGCAAGCGGCCTGCCACCTGCGCCGGCCCGACCAGGGCGGCCAGCAGCAGTGCGGTCGCCAGCGGCAGGCCCTGCGCCTGCAGCAGCCGCGGCAGGTGGGCGGCCATGGCGGTGCTGATGAACCAGGTGACGGCAAAGACCAGCGCCAGTAGCCCGGCGGCGCGGCGTGCGCCGGACTGGCTCAAAGCTTCAACTGCCGGTGCCTGCGCCGATGCGCTGCCCTCAACTGGCAGGATGTCTTCGTTGGCAGTTGCCTCGGGCGTTTTTTGCAGCAGAGCGTTAAGTGGTAGCGCCACCAACAGGTGCAGGGCTGCCCAACTCATGCAGGCCGTGCGCCAGCCCCAGTGCAGCTCGAGCCAGGCCGACAGCGGCCAGCCGATGGTGCTGGCCAGACCCGCCATCAGCGTGATGCCGGTGATCGGGCCGCGTGAGCGCTGGCCGTAAAGATGCACCAGCGTGGCAAAGGCCGCTTCATAAAGCCCTGCGGCCATGGCCATGCCCAAAATGCACCAGCCCGCAAACAGACCAACAGGCCCTTGCGCCAGCGACAGGATGACCAGCCCGAGCGCAAACACCAGGCTGTTGATCATCAGCACACGCCGCCCGCCGTAGCGGTCAATCGCCCGGCCGGCCAGCGGCCCCAGCAGGGCAGACACCACCAGCGCGGCTGAAAAAGCAGCAAAGATCAGCGGGCTGCTCACACCCAGATCGCGTGCCATCGAGTTCGCCAGCATGGCTGGCAGGTAGTAGCTCGAGGCCCAGGCCAGCGTTTGCGCCAGACCCAGGCAGGCAACGGTGCGCGTCTGGGGTGTCATCTTGACGCCAGACTGAGTCCGGGAAGCCGGGCTGCGAAAGATCTGAAACTTGAAAAGCAAAAAAATAATTTTTTCATACCAGCAGCATCGTAGTCGCCCCAAATCAGCTTCAGCAGCCACTTTGACATTGATTTGCCACGTGACCGACATGTAGATGTCACGCGCCGCTTACAGAATTCAGCACAAGCCCAACAGCGTAAGGAAGCACATATGCAGGACGAGAAAAACAGCACAGGTTTATCACCCCAGCAAGAGCAGCCGCTGCCGCAACGGCTGCGTCCAGACCAGGTGCTTTTGAAGATTTTGCGTTGTACCGCCCAGTCCATGGCCAGCAGCCCCGGTGGGCTGCGTTTTGTGGCCGGTACCCGACCCTGGTTGGAGGGCCTGAACGCCGGCATCCAACGCCTGCCGGATGGCCATCAAGGCTAATTTAAAAGTAATTATTCAGCGACTGATCTATTTCTAGGAATTTCAAATGAAAGAATTGCCCAGCCCGACTTTTTCCCTCTCGCCGATTGCCTTGCCGCGGGGATTGTTGGACCGCAGCGTGCAATTGGTGCGTCCGGTGCCTCTGGCCCCAGCCGCTGTATCTTCTATTCAAGTGAGCTGGGCTCGCAACCTGGATGAAGTGCGTGCAGCGCAACGTTTGCGCTACCAGGTCTTTGCCGTCGAAATGGGTGCCCGGCTGGACACCAAGGTGCCGGGGCATGATGTGGACCTGTTTGACGACTATTGCGAGCATCTCTTGGTGCGTGACCAGGCGACGCAGGAGGTCATCGGTACTTACCGCGCCTTGACGCCCACCCAGGCACGTCGGGCCGGTGGTACCTACAGTGACATGGAGTTTGACCTCACGCGCCTGCGCTCGTTGCGCTCACGCATGGTGGAGTTGGGCCGCAGCTGTGTGCACGCTGATCACCGGCAGGGTGCGGTGATTCTGGCCTTGTGGGGCGCACTGGCGCAGTTCATGTCGCGCAACCAGCTCGACACCATGATCGGTTGCGCCAGCATCCCCATGCAATACGGCGTCACTTCCACTGGTCATGCCGCGGCCAGCATCTGGCGCCAGTTGCGCCAAACGCATCTGGCTGGTATTGACTGGCATGTCACGCCGCGTCTGGCTTTGCCGGTAGACCGGTTGGATGACTCCCTGGACGTTGAGCCGCCGGCTTTGATCAAGGGCTACTTGCGCTTGGGCGCCAAGGTGTTGGGTGCACCGGCCTGGGATCCGGATTTCAACTCAGCTGATTTGCCCATGATGATGCGTATCGCTGATTTGCCAACGCGTTACCGCAAGCGTTTTGACGCCGCTGCCGGCTGATACCCGTATTTCACCAAACTGTCATTTATTTGTCATAAATTGGTTTCACAATGAAAGTGACTTTGACTCACTCTGATTGAACGTCGGACCTCGCTAACACCCTGTTTGAATTGTTTTTCACCTATGTCCAATCCAAACGAAATGACGGCGCCGATTTCTGCAGCTGGTTCATCGCGGCTGAATTTTCTCAACCGTGACGTCAGCATTCTGGCGTTCAACGAGCGCGTGCTGGACTTGGCTACACAAACTCAGACGCCCTTACTGGAGCGCTTGCGGTTTTTGTGCATTGTTTCTTCGAATCTGGATGAGTTTTTTGAAGTCCGCGCTGAGCCGCATTTGTCTGCGCTGAGGTTGAAGGGGGGGAATTCTTCAGAAGCGCAAGCTGCCTATGCCGCTTTGTCTGAGGCCGCGCATAGCATCGTAGAGCAGCAATACCGCCTGTACAACGAAGTGTTGTTGCCGGAGTTTGCCCGGCAGGGCATTCATTTGCTGTCGCACAGTGAGCGTAATTCAGCTCAAAAGCGGTGGGTAAAAGCTTATTTTTTGCGTGAAGTTCGGCCACTGTTGATTCCAGTCGGCCTGGATCCTTCGCATCCTTTCCCGATGGTTGCCAACAAATCGCTCAACTTTATTGTTCGGCTGGGTGGCAAAGATGCTTTTGGGCGTGAAAACGAAATTGCAATTGTCAAAGTGCCCCGCGTGTTGCCGCGCATCATTCAAATCCCTGACATCGGTGGCAAAGGAAAATTACAGTTTGTCGCTTTGACCAGCGTGATTCGTTCTCACCTGGCTGATCTTTTTCCTGGGCGTGATGTGCAGCATTTCTCACAGTTCCGGGTGACCCGGCACTCTGATCTTGCGGTGGACGAGGAAGATGTTTTGAACCTGCGCACAGCCTTGCGTGCCGGCCTCGAACAGCGAAACTACGGACAAGCCCTCAGGCTGGAGGTTTCTGCCGGTTGTTCTGAGTACTTGTCTCAATTTTTACTTGAGCAGTTTGATCTACCTGCCGAGGCGCTGTACAGAGTCCCCGGCCCTGTCAACTTGGTCCGGCTTACACAATTGGTAGACCTGGTTAATGACCCTGCGCTGTTGTTCCCCCCGTTCAAAGCTTCCTACCCGCAGCAGCTTAAACAGGGTGAATCTATTTTCAAAAAGCTCAAAGATGGTGATGTCTGTATTCACCAGCCCTTTGAAAGCTTTGATGGCGTTTTGGCATTTTTGCGCGAGGCTGTCAATGACCCGCAGGTACTGGCCATCAAGCAGACGATTTACCGCACCGGGACTGACTCTGAACTGATGGTTTTGCTGCGCGAGGCTGTCAGACGCGGCAAAGAAGTCACTGTGGTGGTGGAGCTCAAGGCCCGCTTTGACGAAGAAGCCAACATCAATTGGGCCGAGATGCTGGAGTCGATCGGAGCGCAGGTGGTCTACGGCATTGTGGGTCTCAAGACACACGCCAAAATGCTTCTGGTAACGCGTCGTGAGGGCAAGCTTCTCAAACGTTATGGTCATCTCTCGACGGGCAACTACAACCCCAAAACTGCGCGTCTTTACACCGATGTGAGTTACCTCACTGCCAACCCATTGCTGACCCTGGACATGGAAAATGTCTTTTTTCATCTGGCCAGCCAAAGCCGCTTGCCCAAACTAAAGCAACTGGTGCTTGCACCCTTTCAGCTGCACGCCAAAATGCTTCAGACGATTGAAGCTCTGGGAGCAGCGGCTGCCCGAGGCGAAGAAACGCGCTTAGTGGCCAAAATGAATGCCTTGACGGATGAGGGCTTGATGCATGCGCTGGTCCGTGCCGGCCAGCAGGGCGTGAAAATTGACCTTATCGTCAGGGGCGCTTGCATGTTGCCAGCGCAGGTTCCGGGTGTGACAGACAACATCCGGGTGCGCTCTATCATCGGCCGGTTCTTAGAGCATTCGCGGGTCTTTTATTTCCGCTC
>CAMBWM010000147.1 GCA_945871335.1 Polaromonas sp. YR568
GCAACTCAGGCAGATCTTGGGGCGCGGCATTGGACTTGTAGTCCAGCACCCACCAGTGGCCTTCATGCCCGGCATCGCAACGTCGCACCAGGCGGTCAAGCCGCATGCTTTGCCCTTGGTAAGCCATCTCGACCTCATTGCCCTGCCAGTTCACTACCGCGGGGTCCCAAGCCCAAGCGCCCTCGCCGGCCAAAATGCGCTGCGCGCCGCTCAATGCTGCTTGAGCTTGAACAGCGTCGAGCCGGAACTCGCGCGTGATGGCCTTCACATGCAGGGCCGACAAGGCACTCCACTCCAGCAAGCGGTGCATGGCCTGACCGGTGCGCGACGCAGCAGAGTCTGCTGCAGGCCGGGCCGCAGCAGGCGGCAAAACAACTGCCGGAGGCAGGCTTAGGAAATCAAAGACCTCATCAGAGAGCTCTTTCGGTGCGGTTGCGCTGGCTAGCTCTGTGGGCGCCGGCCATTCGACCGCCAATGCGTGCAAGCGCTGCCACCAGCTGTCGGGTGCGCTACCGTAGGCCTCAATGGACGACATCACCAGGGTTTTCCGAGATCTGGTGAGCGCCACATACAAGGCGTTGAGTTCTTCACGCTGACGGGCGATTTTTTCGGCCTCCAGCGTCTGAACGCAACAGGCCGGCGGATTACTTTCACTGACCAAAAACACAAAGCGTTGAGGCACTGCAGCTTCGCCAGGCCAATCCAGCAGCACACCCATGCTCTCGGCGTTGCGCGGCGGTGTGTCTGTGTCCAGCAGCAGCACAGCCTCGGCTTCGAGACCCTTGGCGCCATGAATGGTCAAGAGCCGCACCGCGTCTGCACTGACAGTGGCCGGCGCCAAAACACCACCGGCCCTGAGCGCCCGCACCAAGGCATAGGGCGTGGTGTAACGCCCGCCGTCGATTTGCAGCGCAACCGCCAGCAGCGCCCGTAAATTAGCCAGCACCGCATCACGCTGAGCCGCCGGTGCTGCAGCGACAAAACGGGCCAGTACATCGCCGTCGTCATACACAGCCTGCAGCGCATCATGTGGCGGCAGAGTGTCCAGCCAAAGGCGCCAGCGCGCCAGTAGCACGGCCACGCCTTGCAGACAGTGCGCATCGCTTGTGCGCAATTCATCTATGGGCTCGCTAACATCCGTTTGCAGCAAGTCGTACCAGGGTTGAGAAAGCCTGCGTTGAGCCAGCGCCAGCTGCACCAGCGCAGCATCCGTCACACCAAACAGCGGCGAACGCAGCACCCGCGCCAGGGACAAATCATGCTGAGGTGACACCAGCACGTCGAGCAAGGCGGTGATGTCCTGCACTTCACAACAATCAATCAGGGCAATTTTTTCACCTATCTGGGCAGGAATGCCGAGCATGCGAAGCTCTTGCTGAAGTGGCAACAAACCAGCCCGCTTGCGCGACAGCACCATCACCTGAGCAGGCTTGAGTGAAGGTACGCCAGCTGAGCCCGAGCCGGGTGTCAGTTGCAGTGCAATCCAGGCGGCTGCCTGACGCGCCTCGAGTGTGCGCAGGGTTTCTTCAAGCACTTCTCGCGGTTGCAAGAGACTGTCGCGCCAGGGCAGCGGACTGTCTGGCTGCGTTGATGGTTTTTCATCTTTTGTGGCACGAGGGATGGCCGGCAGACGCCCGACCGCGCCGATGTCGGTCGAGTCACTGCTGTGTTCGCGAAAGCCTTCGTAGCCGTCATCTTCCGCCGCTTTCCGCATGGCAGCGTTGACGGTGCTGATGACCGCTTGCGCATTGCGCCTTGTATGGTCGCAGCTGAGCAAATCGCCCGCCAGACCTTGGCGCACAAAATTCTGCGCCGCCCGGAACACCTGCGGCTCGGCGCGGCGAAAACGGTAAATGCTTTGCTTGGGGTCGCCCACGATAAACACGCTGGGCGCACGACCGGCGCCGCCGTAACTGCCCAGCCACGCCGACAAGGCCTGCCATTGCAAGGGGTTGGTGTCCTGGAACTCGTCAATCAAGAGGTGCCGTACGCGTGCGTCCAGTCTTTCCTGCACCCAGCCTGACAACACTGGGTCACCCAGCATGACAAGGGCCGCGCGCTCAACATCGTTCATGTCTATCCAGCCGCGTTCGCGCTTCAGGGCGGTGAACTCACTGATCAACAGGCGCGCCAGCCGTGCCATGCGCAACTGGTGCAGCCAGGCTTCATGCTGATGACACACGGCCGCCACCTGCAGCACCATGACTTGTGCTTGCCGCACCAGTGCGATGTCCACGATGGTTTCATTGAACTGGCGAGGCTGGCCTGCGGCGGTAAGCAAAGCGGGGAAAACAGCATCTACGTCACCTTCCGTCACGGCGCGCTCCAACTCGACCCCCTTGGCCACAAAAGTCGGTGCCCTGGCACGGCCAAGGGCCCCGGCGGCGTCCAACAGCAACTGGCGACTCGGGCCGCTGGTCAGCGCTTCGTGCGGATGCTGCCAATGGGCGAACTCAGGGTATTGCTGGCCAAAAGGCTGGACCGAAACGTCGACCAGCCCGACGGCATCGGCCAGGCCAAACTCCACGCGTTTAACCAGCGCCGCTTGCAAGGCTTTTTCGGTTTTTGAACGGCCCCAGGCCATGACCACAGCTTCAAAGTCGGTTTTTTGGGGCGGCTCCTCCAGCAAGGCCTGGTAAAAACGCCGCCACACCAGCGCCCGCGCTTGGCCGTCGTCTTCCAGCAGTTCGTAATTGACCGGCAAGGATAAGTTTTGCAAAACTGCCACGGGTGCGCTGCGCAGCAAGGCGGCAAACCAGCCGTGGAAAGTTCGGATCTGCACCGACCGGCCACTGGCCAGCATGCGCGCATACAAACCTTGCAGCTGGGCCGTCAGGCGCTGGGCGATAGCTTCGTTATTCAAACCCGGCACGCCGCGGATTTGCAGCTCTTTGAGCAGCGTGGCGTTGTCAGCTCGGGCAAAGTCGGCCAGCCATTCATAAAGGCGCTCGCGCATCTCTCCAGCAGCGCGCTTGGTGAAAGTAATGGCCAGAATTTCCTGGGGCTGCAGTGCGTCATCAGGGCCGGCTTGGTTTGCGTCTTCCAGTAAGGCACGCACCATTCGCGAGACCAGCATCCAGGTCTTGCCGGCGCCGGCGCAGGCTTCCACCGCCACGCTGCGCTGGGGGTTGCAGGCGATAGCGTAAAAGGCATCAGGCGCGATCAGCGCACCATTACATTCGTAAGCGGCCTGGGGTTTCATGCGGCCACCCTGAAATCGCGCCTGCACAGGCCACGGGCTTCACAGTATTCGCACGCTTTGCCTTCGCCCATCGCCGGCATGGGTGCACCATCGGCAATGCGGTGCATGTCGGCCTGAATGCTCTCAATCAACTGGTCGCGCAGGTTCACGATGTCTGGCTGGGGGTAGCTGCGGGTGGGCTCTTTTTCACCCAGATTGACGTAACTGGCGCACAACTCGTCGTCACTCAACAGCGCAGCATAAAAAGGCAATTGCGTGTCTTCCTGCGGTATTTTGATCCGGTCTGAAGTCACAGCGCGCGACTCGCTTTTGTAGTCCATCACCAGCGCCCTGCCGTCTGACAGGCGGTCGATACGGTCTACTTTACCGATCAGGGTGAGTTCGCCCAGCGGCATTTCTTTCCATTGCTCCGCTTCGCTGAAGTTGATGCCACCGGCTTCGTGCTCGCTCAGCCAGGAAAGGTAGCCTTCGCGCACCTTGGGCCAAGCCGCGGCAAAGGGTAAAAACTCACTGTCAGCCAAACCGAGTTCGCGCGTAGCCCGTGCTGCGGCCGCGTCGATCAGACGCTGGCGGCCCGGCAAATCCGGCGTGGGCGCAGCGAGCAGCGCCACATGAAAATGGCTTAGCAATGCGTGCAGCCAGTTGCCGAAATCGCGCTTGCTCAACTCGCCTTCGAGCTCATCGACGGGCTGCAGCTTGAGCTGGCGCATGGCAAAAAAGCGGTAGGGACAGCGCCGCAAATCCTCATATGCACTGGCTGACAAGCGGGTCAGCGGCAGCGCCTGGCCTGACGGTGCGGGCATGGGAACAATCTGGGCCAGGAGCGGGCGCTGAATGCGGGCGTCGGCAGCCAGACCCGACCCGGGGGCCAATTGCAAAGCCTGTATAAAACCACTGGGCATGATCCGCTCGCCGCCTTCGCTGCAGCGCCAAAGCACATCGGCATGCTCGAATTGCAAAGCGTACGCCCAGGCGGCTCGGGCGGCCAGTGCGAGTGTGTCTCGAGTCGGTAAACCCAGCATCTGGCGCTGCGCTGTTGTCCACTGGCCAGGCGGCTCGGGGGAGACGGGCAGGCGTACTTCATCGGCGCCCGGGAACACCACAGCCTGCATGGGGCGGCCAAGCAACTGGCTCAGTGGCAAGATAACCACCTGCGCTTGCGGAGGATGTTCGGGTGTGAAGCTGGCCGCTTCCAGCACTTGGTTAACCCAGGCACTGAACTCGCGCAAGTTCATGCGTACCCCGGAGCCGCCAGAATCTATTTCAAACAGGTTTTCCTGACCTTCTCGCAGGTGCAGAGCATCGATGCTGGCCTGCCCGGCGGTGTCGCCCAGCATGCCAGCCCAGAGACCTGCGCTTTCAAGCACGCTGCGCAAAGCACGAAGCCAGTGCGCCAACGGGCGGCTGCCCTGAAAGGGCGCAAGCAAAGCCGTCATTGCGTCGGCCAGTTCTTGGGCCGCCGGCTGTGACGGGCCAACTTGCCGCCACTGGCGCAAGCCGTCCTTGCGAAGCTCTTTTTCAGCCGAATTCACGGCGGCGGCGTCAAACGCGGGAGCGTTTTTAAGCCAGTCCAGCATGGCATCCGAGGACACATCCCATGCGGCTGCACGCAGCAAGCTCATGATGCTCGCCGCAACACGGGTCGTCGACAGCTTCCAGCCGGTCTCGTCGCGAACTGCCACGCCAAGGTTGGCCAGCATGGCGCGCACGCGGCGTGTGAGCAAGCGGTCTTGCGCCACCAATGCCACCGGGCTCAAGCCTTGGCCAAGGCGCGCCAGCACGCAGGTCGCAGCACGCTGCGCTTCGTCTTCTGCATCGCTGGCGGCATGCAGCGAAGTCTGCCCTGGCGTGCCTGGCACCAGCAAGGGCAAAGACAGCGCCCGCTCACCCCAGCGGGACTTAAGTGCATCGCTCAAGGGGTCTGCCTGAAAACCTTCCAGCACGATCAGCAACTCGCCTCTGGCCAAAAAAAGCACATCGGTTGGGTACGCCGAGTTGGACGCCCAGGCCAGTGCAATTTGGCCGACAGCAGTTTCCAGCGCCAGCAAGGGAGAATCCATGCCCGCGGCCAGTTGCGCCACCAGTTTTTGACCCCAGCCCACGCGCTCTTCGGGCGGCCTGGCCGCCGCCAGCCGCGCCAGCGACCAGGAAGCCTCGACCAGCCGCCCCGCCAATATTTCCTTGTGAGCACCCAAACCGGCCCGGGCCAGCAAACCGGCGGCAGTCAGCCAGTCGCAAGCCGTGTCCATGGTCAGCTCGCCTGGCGCCGGCACCAGCGGCCCTGCCAAGGGCATCTGCAGGCTGTTGGCCCAGTTCATGGTGGTCTCAAAACGTGGGACAAAAGCAGCGTCACCCTGCTCAGCCCAGGCCAGGCGGGCCTGGGGCATCAGCTGCGCATAAGGCACCAGCACCACGCAGGCGCTGGGATGAAGCCCCCGGTCGGCAATCTCCTGGCGGATCAGGCCAACCACACGGCGCCAGTTGCTGTCAATAAAGTGCAGGTTGCTCATGGGTTTGAATTGCCGTGCTCTTTATGAAGCTGATTGAAGAATCTGTTCGGGGCCGCGCCGGCCATGATGCCGGCTTTCTGCCACAATGACATCAACTTTAGCCGTATCTTGAACTACTTCTCAAGGAGCCTTCATGGCCAGTGATCTGATCAAACACACCACCGACGCCACATTTGACGCGGATGTCCTGAAATCAAGCACACCGGTGCTGGTGGACTACTGGGCAGAATGGTGTGGCCCCTGCAAGATGATTGCACCGATTCTCGACGAAGTGGCAGCCGGTTACGACGGCAAACTTCAGAT
>CAMBWM010000148.1 GCA_945871335.1 Polaromonas sp. YR568
AGACCTGCAACTTCAGGGCCTTGCGACGGCGCAAGCCGTTTTTTGTGCTGGTGAAATGCTCGACTGGGAAGCGCCCACAGGCGGCTACCTCATGACCGCTTGCATGGCCAGCGGCCGACGGGCCGGGCAGGGCGTGTTGCGCCATCTCGGTTCATTGTCAGCCGCCTGATTTTTTTCATCGTATTCATTTCAACCGAAAGAGAGCCACACCATGATCGTTCGATTTCACATTGACCAGTTTGAAACCGGCCGCTTTGACTACCGGGTAAGCCACGAAGGCGAGGACCTTTACGCTGACGCTGGTCTGGCCAGTGTTGAAGAATGTATTTCTGCCGCCGTCGATGGTTTGGGGCAGGACGCGATGGGCGCCGAGATCGCTTACAAGAACATCATCAGCGGCACCTACCCACTGGCTTCGCTGGCCTTGATGAGCGCGCAAATCGCTCAACACGCCGAAAACTCGACTGCGGCCATTGAAGAGTTGCTGCGCCAGCCCCTGGGTCACTGAGCGCAGATGCCGGTCAAAGCCCCAAAGGCTCTGAAGAAAAAGGTGACGAGCCTCGCCCCGGCACTGGCTCCACAGTTAGGGCTGCTTGGTTCCCCACCTGACCCGGTTGGCCGCTTCACCATGCGGGAAGGCCCGTCACTAACGATTGTAGTGGACGGAGCCTTGGTACTTGCATAGCCCGGGTGCAGAGATGCTGGTCTTGGGCTGCACTTTAGAATGGGTTCATGTCTTACCTTGTACTTGCCCGTAAATACCGTCCTAAGAACTTTTCGGAGATGGTCGGGCAGTCGCATGTCGTGCAGGCACTGAGCAATGCGCTGGGCACGCAGCGCTTGCACCACGCTTATTTGTTCACCGGCACGCGCGGGGTTGGCAAGACCACGGTGTCGCGGATCCTGGCCAAGTCGCTGAACTGCACTGGTGCTGACGGGCAGGGCGACATCACCGCCACGCCCTGCGGCGTTTGCCAGGCTTGCATGGACATCGACAGCGGCCGTTTTGTCGACTACACCGAGCTGGACGCCGCTTCCAACCGGGGTGTGGATGAAATTGCGCAGTTGCTCGAGCAAGCTGTTTACAAGCCGGTGATCGGACGCTTTAAGGTCTTCATGATCGATGAGGTTCACATGCTCACGAACACGGCGTTCAATGCCATGCTCAAGACCCTGGAAGAACCGCCGGCCTACCTCAAGTTTGTGCTGGCCACCACCGACCCCCAGAAGGTCCCTGCGACCGTGCTTTCGCGTTGCCTGCAATTCAATTTGCGACCGATGGCGCCTGAAACTATTTTGGAGCATCTGGTGCAGGTGCTTGCCGCCGAAAGCGTGCCGGCCGAGTCACAAGCGCTGCGCCTGCTGGCCCGTGCGGCGCGTGGTTCGATGCGAGACGCGCTGTCCCTCACAGACCAGGCGATTGCCTTCGGGTCTGGCGCGCTGGCAGAAACCGGCGTGCGGCAGATGCTGGGCAGCGTAGACCGCAGCTATGTGTACCAGCTGCTTGATGCGCTGGCCAGGGGCGACGGTAAAAGCATTGTTGAACTTTGTGAGGTGTTGCGCCTCAACGGATTCAGCGCCGCCTCTACCCTGGAAGAAATGACTTCGGTCTTGCAACGCATGGCGGTGCTCCAGGCCGTGCCGGATGCTGGTGCCGCTGACGATGCCAGCGACCCTGACACCGCCGAAACGGCGCGCCTGGCGCAAGGCTTGCCGGCAGATGAAACTCAACTGCTGTACAGCCTGTGCCTTCATGGCCGCAGCGAGTTGGGCTTGGCGCCGGACGAGTACGCCGCGCTGACCATGGTGTTGTTGCGTTTGCTGCCCTTCAAGCGCCCTGGCACTGCCACCTCTACCGTGGCCACCGCAGCGCCGGCTTTGCACACTGCACCTGCGGGGGGTGCCGCCGAGCCCCAAAAAAAGCCTGAATCGCCTGCGCCGGTCCCTGCGCTTGCTTTGCCTGTACAAGCCACGGCGCTTGGGGCTTTGTGGGCCGAGTGCGTCCAGTCCTTGGTGGCGGGCGAGCATGTCTCGGGTCTGGTCCGTGAATTGGCGCTGCAGTCTGAGTTGCAGTCTCTAGACAGCGGTACATGGCGCTTGCGGGTCGAGAGTCCTTCGCTCAACCAGGGCGACGCTTGCCAGGCCCTTTTACTGGCCTTGCAAAGCCTGCCTGCCTCGACGAATCATCAAAGGGCAGAGCGTTTGCAAGTGGAGATCGGCGCCGCAACAGACACACCTGCACGCCGTCAGGCTGCGGCCATGGCGCAGCGCCAGCAGGAGGCCGAAGAGATCATTGAGCACGACCCCTTGGTGCAAGACATGGTGCGCAACTGGGGTGCGCGCATTGTGCCCGGCAGTGTGCGTATGCAAGCTCCCGCCGCAGTGACTCCGCAGGCCAAGCCGATATGATTAAGCTACTTTTCCCAGCATCGATTTAAAGGAACCCAGACATGTTCAACAAGGGACAACTCGCCGGCCTCATGAAGCAGGCGCAAGCCATGCAAGACAATCTTAAAAAGGCCCAGGACGAGCTGGCTTTCATTGAGGTCACGGCCGATGCCGGTGCCGGACTGGTCAAGGTCACCATGACCTGCAAGCACGACGTCAAGCGCATTGAGATCGACCCCAGCTTGCTGGTGGCCGAAGACAAGGACATGCTCGAAGACTTGGTAGCGGCCGCATTCAATGCCGCCGTGCGCAAGGCTGAAGAGCTGAGCCAGGAAAAACTCGGCAAGATCACCGCCGGCATGCCCGGCTTGCCCGGTGGCATGAAGCTGCCCTTTTGATGCCACCGCCCCAGCGTGCTGAGCGGGGTATGCCCTGATGGCCGATTCAAATGCCCTTGAAGGTCTGACCGAGGCGCTGCGCCGTTTGCCCGGTGTGGGTGTCAAGTCGGCAGCCCGCATGGCTTTTCATCTGCTGCAAAACGACAAGCCCGGGGCGATGCAAATTGCCAAGGCCATTGAGCATGCAGTTCTCAGCGTCAAGCACTGTGCCCTTTGCAACACGCTGACAGAGCAGGAGGTTTGCAACACCTGCAAAAATCTCCAGCGCGACCGCAGCAAACTCTGCGTTGTTGAAACCCCGGCTGACCAAGCCGCACTCGAGCGCACGCTGGCGTACCAGGGTTTGTATTACGTATTGATGGGCAAGCTGAGCCCGCTGGATGGCGTCGGGCCGCATGATATCGGTCTGCAAACCCTGTTTGACCGCGTGTTGCCGCGCAACACTCAAGGTGAGCACCTGCCTGCCGGGGCGTGCGAAGTCAAAGAGGTGATTCTGGCCACCAACTTCACAGCTGAAGGTGAGGCCACGGCGCATGTGATTTCACAGGCTCTCAAAAGCCGTGGCATACAGGTCACCCGGCTGGCGCGTGGCGTGCCGGTAGGCAGCGAGCTGGAGTATGTTGACCTGGGCACCATTGCCCATGCCCTTGTAGATCGCCGTTGAGTACCCCCTGCCGTGGCGATTTTTGATGCTTGTAAGTACTGCTTAAATAAACAAAATTGAAGGACTATTGATATGGCGACTGGATTGACGATTTCTTTTGGTTGCGTTTTGGTGATGGCTCTCTTGCCCGTGGTGTGTGCTGGCTTGGCCAAGTCCGGCATGATGGGAAAGCCGCGCAAAGACGGTGGTTACGACAATGACAACCCCCGCAAGTGGCTGTCAAACCAAACCGATTGGCGGGCGCGCGCTAACAACGCTCAAGCCAATACTTTCGAGGCGCTCCCTTTCTTTTTTGCGGCAGTCATCATTGCCCACTTACTGCAGGCGCCGCAGTGGCGCATTGATGCGCTGGCCCTGGTGTTTGTGGGTCTGCGCATCGTGTATGCGGCGGCCTATGTGAAGAATTTGGCTAATTTGCGTAGTTTGGTTTGGGTACTGGCCCTGCTGGCCAACATCGGTCTCTTGTTCGCTGGGATGGCCTGATCCCGTCGCCACCAGTTAGCCGACCAGGCCGGCTTGAGTGAAAACCCGCACGGGATGTTCCTGATGCGGTTTTTTTCTGGGCTGATTAAGCTTGGCATCAATGCTAATTTGTTCAAAAATTTTGCGTCTGACGCAAACAACGGCCCTCTCCCGTCGAGAATTTGGCCAAGCCGGATTGCTGGCCGCCGCTGGCCTGGCGATGCCGGTGTTGCAGGCTCAGACCAAGCCCGAGAAAACGCGCCTGGTGCTGGCCGTCGGCGGAAAGTCGGCCCTGCATCACCTGCCGCTGACGATTGCTGAGCAATTGGGTTACTTCAGGGCCGAAGGCCTGGAGCTGGAGATCAGCGATGTTCAGACAAGTCTGCGCGCCACCCAGGCGGTGAGCAGCGGCGCAGCCCATGTGTGCGCCGGTACTTATGAACAAGTACTGGGCCTGCAAGCTAAAAATCAATGGTTTCAGGCCTTTGTGGTGGAGGCGCGTACGCCACAAATCGCCTTTGGGGTTTCCACGCGCAGCATGCCCGCCTACCAAACGCCAGTTGACCTCAAAGGTAAAAAAATCGGCATCGCGCCAACCGAGGCAGCTTCTTACATGGTGGTTAATTCGGTACTGGCCCGTGCTAGGTTGACCATCAGTGAGGTCAACCTGTATGAGTTTTCCAACTCGGCTTCGGCATTGAGTGCCTTGCGCTCCGGCCAAATTGACGCCGTCAGCTACGTCGACCCCGTGATGACCATGCTCGAGCAAAAGGGCGATATCAAAATCGTTGCTGATACACGCACGCTCAAGGGCGCCACCGAAGTGTTTGGTGGTGCCATGCCCTCGGCCAGCCTTTTTGCGCCCATTGAGTTCATCCAGAAAAACCCCAACACCTGCCAGGCCCTTACCAATGCCATCGTGCATGCTTTGAAGTGGCTTCAAACGGCGGGCCCTGGTGACATCATCAAAACAGTGCCTGACGCTTATTTGCTGGGTGATCGCGCTTTGTACCTGGCGTGTTTTGAGCAGTTGCGAGAGTCGATCTCGCCTGACGGCCTGATGCCAGACGACGCTGCCCGCACCGCCTTACGGGCGTTAGTGAGTTTCAACCCATCCATTCAGGGTGGCAAGATCGACCTGTCCCGCACTTACAGCAATGAATTTGCCCGACGCGCCAAGGGGCGTTTCAAGGCTTGATGGCCGTCACTTTGGGGGAATTCGTTTTTTTGCCAGACTGAGGGTTGCTTTTACTTTTGCCTTTGACGGCATTTTTACCCTTGCCGGACGACTTGCTGCCAGCCGCTTTCACGGGCATGTAAATCACCACAGACTGTCCCGGCTTGAGGGCGCTGTTGGCAGCGACGCTGTTCCAGCCCGCCACATCCTGGGCGCTGATTCGGTAACGTTGGGCCAGGCTGGTAACGGTGTCACCTTTGCGCGCTTTGACTGTCGAGCGACGGGTCACTTTTTCCGGCGACAAACTCATGTGGCCGTTTTCGGCCACTTGGCTGGTCACGTCTTTGTCGACTTTGGCCGAGCGGGGTACCAACAGCGTAGAGCCCGCCTTGATCAGCATGCGCAAGGGAATGTTGTTGACGCTGCGTAAATCGTTTTCGCTCATGCCGGTTCGGCGCGCAGCCTCTGCTGAAGACATGGTTTTGGGCACGCTCCAGGTGGTCCAGCTGGCGTACTGGCCCAAGGTGTAGGCCTCGAAGTTCCGAACAAAGACTTTGGCGTTGTCCCAGGGCAGCAGGATCTGCGGCGTGCCTGCCGCCAAAATAACAGGGCGGTTGGCGGCTGGGTTCAGTGCCTTGAAATCTTCCAACTGAACGTCTGCGAGCTTGGCGGCCAGCGTGACATCGATGTCGCGTGTCAGCGGAACCTCTTGAAAGTAAGGGTGGTTTTCGATCAAGGGCAATTCGGCTTGAAAAGCCTCTGGCCGGGCCACAATATTTTTAACAGCTTGCAGCTTGGGCACGTAAAGACGCGTTTCCGCCGGCATGTTCAGGTCAAGGTAGCTGGTGCCCAGACCTGCTCGTTTGTTGCGCGCAATAGCGCG
>CAMBWM010000149.1 GCA_945871335.1 Polaromonas sp. YR568
CAAAATATTATCTCAGAGTTTTCCATAATAGATAAAGTATTGACAACTTAGAAAATTTTCTCCAATATTAGGCTTTCTTTTAAAGGATACAACCCATGACCCACTTTGTCCCTTTTCTACGTCTCTCGCCAGTGGCGCTCGCCATCGCCATGCTGGCCCCCTGGTCGGCGCATGCCCAACAAGGTCAACCGGCTCCAACTGGGACAGGCAGTGGGCAAGCGGCATCGGTTGCCACCGTCTTAGAGAGTGTTGAGGTTACGGCGTTGAAAACACGCAAAAGCTTGCAAGATGTTCCTGCATCAGTCACTGCGCTGACCGCCGACGACCTGGCTCGCGCCGGCATCGTGAGCTCTGCAGATATTCAACAGAAGGTGCCTGGGCTGAGTCTGTCCTCTGGTGGTCGCGAGACCAACCTGGCAATCCGCGGCGTGTCCAACAACGTGCGCAGCATCGGGGCCGATCCTTCCAATGCCGTGCACCTTGACGGCGTCTACCTGCCACGATCCAGCATGGCGCTGACCGAACTGTTCGATCTCCAGCGTGTCGAGGTGCTGAAAGGCCCGGAGGGAACCTTGTATGGCCGAAATGCGACGGGTGGTGCCATCAACGTGGTGACGCGTGCACCCACCGCCAAGCCTGGAGCTGAGGGGTTCGTGGGCTCGGGTTCGCTAGGCCTGAGACGAACACAGATGGCGTTGGGAGGTGGCACGGATGATCTGTCCGGCCGCCTCGCGGTGGCTTATTCAAAGGACGACGGCTACACGCGTAACCTGAGCACTGGTTCTGGGCTGGATACTAACGATTTCAAGGCTTTCCGCGGCAAGGTGCGTATGGCGCTGGGCAAGGACGCTAATCTCACTCTGCTGGCCCAGGCATCCGAAGACAAGGGCACGCTCGGATACGGCGTATCCACCGACACCGGAATTACCGGGCCGCTTTACCCTTACTCGCTAGGCGATCCAGACTACCGCCTGACTGGGGCGGACCACCGTACGAACGCCCGCAACATCCGACTGGACTCCCCCGTCACCAGCTCGCGCAAGACCAACGTCATGGCGGCCACCGTGAACTGGGACCTCGGCCCAATCGGGTTCAAGTCCATCACCGGAATCACGAGTTTCAAGAGCGGTGATCAGAATGACGTCGACTGGACGGGCGCCAAGCTGGAAACGCAGGACACCACCACCGACGTCAAGTCTACATCGCAGGAGTTCCAGTTCTTCAGCCAAGGGGATGGGCCTCTGGAGTGGACGGCGGGCGTCTTCCTCTACCGCGACAAGGGTACCGAGACGCTGGACTGGCTGCTGCATGGGGCCGTCAACTGCGGTGTGCCGGGTAGTTGCGCTTTTGCACGTCAGACAGTAAAAAGCAACGGTAACTCAGAGGCGGTCTTTGGCCAGGCGACTTACCGATTCACGCGAGAGTGGTCTGGTGTGTTGGGTACGCGCTACAGCCGCGACACCAAGGAGGGCGATGCAACTAACCGAAGGTCGGCTGCGAACTTCGTTGGCGACGTCAGCTTCTCGTCTTTCACACCCAAAGCACAACTGCAATGGACGCCCTATAAGGGTCTGATGGCGTATGCCGGCGTGTCAAAGGGATTCAAGAGTGGCGGCTTCAACTTTGGCCGTGCCGGGATCGAGAAGTTCGAGCCCGAAAGCATTGTGGCCAACGAGGTAGGCGTGCGCAGCACTTTGATGGGCGGGGCGCTGTCGCTGAATGCCTCTGCCTTCAATTACGACTACAAGGACCTGCAGTTGCGCACGGCTGTGATGGACGCCGTGTCGGGTAAATTTGTGGTGAACGTCAACAACGCCTCTAAGGCCAAAGTTCAGGGCCTTGAGTTGAGTGCCGATATGGCGCTGGGTGCGGGCTTCGGTGGTGGCCTGGCGGCCGCCTACATCGACAGCGAACTGATGAACTACGTGTCCCCATCGACGAGAAAAGACCTCAGCGGTATGCAGTTGCCGCTCACGCCCAAGAGCAGCGGCTCGTTCTGGCTGGACCACAAAGTTGCGATGGCCGGAGGTCAACTCCGCAGCCACCTCGAGTACAACTACCGAAGCAGCGTGGTCTTCCCCTTAACGCTGGACCAGGCGAACAATAAGGGAGAGGCCTACGGGCTGGTCAATGCATCGGTTCGTTGGTCGGCTCCAAAGGACGCCTGGTACCTGCAGGCCGGCGTGCGAAACGCCACCGACAAGCTCTACCGCACGATGCGCGCCGATTACACTTTTGGCGGTGTCGTGGAGAGCTACGGTGCGCCGCGGACCTACGAACTCCGGCTCGGCTTCAAGTACTGATTGCCGCTGCCAGCTGTATGACCGAAGTCCCGTATGGCATTCAGCTGGATGCGGTTTCAGTGGATGCTGAACAGGTGCGCGCGCTACCGGGCGACCACATGCAGTGCCTGCTACCGCCTTCCAAGACGGTGTTGATGAATGCCTATCCGGCGGGTGATCCGAGCTGGCTGCGGATTGACTCGACCTACCCTGAGCAGATCAGGCAGCGTTTGGCGTTGCTTGCAACAAAGCGCACCTGGGTGGTCGACCGGCTTGACTCGGAGACTGTCTTGCTGGCAGAGACCGAGTTGCGTGATCGCGTTGTCCTGTGGCTCACGACTCAACATCCGCGCGCGTTCAGCCGGCAGGGCAATCACGTCACTTGCCATTTGACCGGTGTGGTCGTCGATGTCGGTCATCAGGGCGCGGAGCCGATGGTTGCTGTGGCTGCACTGGCAACTGAGGATTTCCTGCTCATGCTGCCCTCAGAAATGGACGCGCAGGGCCAGGTCACCTATCGTTTGATGAGCGGCGCACTGCTGTTTCCAAACGGATGGTCGTTGCGCAGCTGCTTCGATCTGCCTGACCCAGGGCCACAGCACGAGCAACTTCGCGCGCATTGGGAAGAGGAACGCAAGTTGAGCCGTCAACGGGCACGCCTGGGTCGGACGACGCGGGAGATTCACCAGGGAGACGTGCCGCAATACGAGGCTCACCTGGCAACATCGGTCGACCGTGCGTTTCATGCCATGCGGCCTGAACGTGTGGTCTGGAGGCGAAACTGGGGCCCCCACCTATCGCCAAGGCTGTTTCGTCATGCAGATGCGCTAGACCTTGTTCCGCCGATGACACCTGAAAGACTGCAGGAGAATGGATTCATTCGCTCCGAGCACCAGACGCTTGTGAAACTGCCTCAAAGTACTGCGATCGCGTTCGGCCTGAAGACCTACCTGTGGCCCATGCGGGACATGTTGGCAGACCTACAGGTGCGTAGCGCCCTTAAAGTCGCCGCGGAAAGCACCTGGCCCGAGACCCGCGATTACATGAGGGGTCGCCACGAAGTCCTGATGACTTTGCTAGATAAGCAGGTCCATTAGTGTGCTTTAGAGTAGATGACGATTCTGTCTTAACTGAGCGTTTTTTTATGCATCAGTCATAACGGCGATGGAGCAATACAAGTGCACTGCCGAATCCGGAGAAATCACCGCGACCCGGAACGGCCTATCTTTTGATGACCTTTAATAATTTCATCAAAAAGCCGCGATAAAAAGAGCAAAAAAAATCGCAAAAAGCAAGCAAGCAATCATGAAGGTAAACCTGGGACTAACAGGTTCATCCTGATTGACATCAACTTCCTCGGAAACGATCACATTGCGCTCATCCATTGGATACCTCTGTGAATAAAAGTGAACATACTTAAGTGATGGTCAATCAATACAGATGCTATGCATTTACAGATTTTAAATTATTGCGCAACTGCTGGTCAACATTCGAATTAGCAATTAACGAACACCTAATGCGCCAGCGCAGCGGTGGCGCCCCGGCGCAGCGCATCTGTAAGAGATTGCAGCAGCACCGACTCCAGTTTCCAGCAATGCCAGTACAAGGCCACGGGTAAGCGCACCGTGGGCGCCAGATCGCAGAGCTGCCCGCTTTGCAGCAGCGCTTGCACCTGCAAAAGTGGCACCACAGTGGCGCCCCAACCGTCTATGGCTGCACGCACGCGGCCATGAGCGCTGGGCAGAAAGTTTTGTTGCAATCCTGGAGTTTTGAGACCACAGACCTTGCGCACAAAGCGCGCTTGCAAATCGTCTTTGCGGTTAAAGGCCAAAAAGCTCATGTTTCGCAGGGCGTGTGCGGTCAGGCCAGCTGGGCAGTGTGCTTGCGCATAGTCGGGGCTGGCCACGGCCACATAGTCCATCACACCCAGCTGCACCACCTGGCAGCCCCGTAGCGGTTTGGCAAGCGCGGTGACGCAGCCTTGCACCTGGCCCTCGCGCAGCCACTCGTGAGTGAAGTCCTGGTCATCGGTAATGATCTCCAGCGCTATGCCGGCTTGCGCCAGCGCTTGCAAAGCCGGCAACACCCACGTGGCAATGCTGTCGGCGTTGACGGCGATGGCCAATCGCTCCTGCCCCTGCGCGCTGGGGGACTCCCGCGGGACCAGGGCTTGCAAATCGCGGTCTAGGTCGGCGCGCAAGAGGCGCAGTTGCAAGGCGTGCTTGAGTAAATAGCGCCCTGCAGAGGTAGCTTTGAGCGGCCTCGTGCGCACGATGAGCACCGCACCGGCTTGCATCTCCAGCGTGCGCAGGCGCTGCGATACGGCGGACTGCGTGATGGACAATCGCGTCGCTGCCCGGTCAAAACTACCTTCTTCGACGATGACCGCCAGACACTCGAGCGTGTTGGAATCAAAGATTTGCATTGGCTTTCAATTATTAGCAACGCTAATGAATATAGTCAAATTTTCATAAAACTGTTAATTCTTTCGGGTCTGACTCACACTGCCGGACACCACCACTTACCGGAGATACTTGATGCTAATCGGCCTGCCCACAGAAATCAAAAATCATGAATATCGTGTCGGTCTGACGCCAGCTAGCGTGCGCGAGTTGTGCGGCCATGGCCACAGCGTGCTGGTGCAAAGCGGTGCTGGCCAGGCTATTGGTTTGTCCGACGCGCTCTATCAAGCCGCTGGCGCCACGCTGGTGCCCGATGCGGCTAGCGTGTTTGCGCAGGCCGATATGGTCGTCAAGGTCAAGGAGCCGCAGCCCGAGGAATGCGCGATGTTGCGCCCCGGTCAGATTCTGTATACCTACCTACACCTTGCCCCGGACCCGGCTCAGACCGCTGCCTTGGTCCAGTCGGGCGCCATATGTATCGCCTACGAGACCATTACCGGCGTCAACGGCGGCTTGCCACTGTTGGCACCCATGAGCGAGGTAGCTGGCCGCATGGCTGTGCAAGCGGGCGCGGCGCATTTGGAAAAGTCCAAGGGCGGCATGGGTGTATTGCTTGGCGGCGTGCCGGGCGTGCTTTCGGCGCATGTGGTCATTCTGGGGGCGGGCGTGGTCGGCACCCATGCTTTGCAAATGGCCGTCGGCATGGGCGCGCGCGTCACCGTGATTGATCGCAATGTAGACCGCCTGCGCCAGCTCGATCTTGTTTTTGGCAATCGCATCCAGACGCTGTACAGCAGCGTGCAAAACCTGGAGGACGCTGTGCTCGATGCCGAGTTGGTCATCGGCGGCGTGCTCGTCCCGGGTGCGTCGGCGCCTAAGCTGGTGACGCGGGCCATGGTGGAATCAATGAAAAAAGGCGCTGTGGTGGTGGATGTGGCCATCGACCAGGGCGGCTGCTTCGAGACCTCGTACGCCACCACTCATGCCGAACCCACCTTTGTTGTGCATGGCGTGGTGCACTACTGCGTGGCCAACATGCCCGGCGCGGTTGCGCGCACCTCTACTTTTGCGCTGAACAACGCCACCATCGGCCACGCCTTAGCCATCGCCAACAAAGGCTGGAAGCAAGCCCTGCTTGACGACGTTCACCTGCGCCATGGGCTTAACGTGGCGCTGGGCCAGGTCAGCTACGAAGCGGTCGCCAACACCCTTGCATATGATTACGTGCCAGCGCAGACCTTGCTTGCTTAAAATGCTTAAATATAAACAAACTGTAAATTACAGTTT
>CAMBWM010000150.1 GCA_945871335.1 Polaromonas sp. YR568
GTCTCGCTGGCCGGGTCGCTGCTGACCATGGCCAGATTGCTCATCACTTCATTGAGGCAACCCAGCAGGGATCGCGGCATGTCGGGCCGAAGAATCAACAACTCGGCCACACGCTCGGGGCGGATCACATCGCGGTAGACCTTGCGGTACACCTCAAAGCCAGAGACGCTGCGCAAAATAGCGCTCCAGTGGTAGAAGTCGTACTCCTGGTCTTTCTCTTGGGTCGCACCCATGAAGTCGGTTTCAACAGCATGGAATTTCACATCGACCAGGCGCGCCGTGTTGTCGGCGCGCTCGAGAAAAGTGCCTAGCCGCAAGAAGTGAAAAGCTTCGTCTTGCAGCATGGTGCCCAGCGTCACGCCACGCGACAGGTGAGAGCGGAACTTCACCCACTCAAAAAACTGTGCCGGGTCGCGCTCGAAGTCACCGCTTTTGAGCATGCGCAACACTTCCAGATAAGTCTGGTTTTGGGTTTCCCAGACTTCGGTGGTCAGCGAGCCGCGCACGGCGCGCGCGTTTTCACGGGCGTTTTGCAGGCAGGAGATGATGCTCGAAGGGTTCTGCTCGTCACGCACCATGAAGTCCATCACGTCGCTCGGGTTGATGCTGTGGCCGGGGTACTTGGCTTCGTAAGCAGGCTTGAGCTCGCTGATGCTGAGCAAACCCTGCCAGCCGGCTTTCGCCACGGCGTTCGACTGCGGCAGCAAAGAGGTCTGGTAATTGACGTCGAGCATGCGGGCCGTGTTTTCGGCACGCTCGGTGTAGCGGGACATCCAGAAGAGGTGGTCGGCGGTGCGGGAGAGCATGTGTATCTTTCCTTGCTTAAATCGCGGGTGTTTCTTCGAGGATCCAGGTGTCCTTGGTGCCGCCGCCTTGCGAGGAGTTGACCACCAGCGAACCATCTTTGAGCGCCACACGCGTCAGCCCGCCCGGCACCATCTGCACCTCTTTGCCGCTCAGCACAAAGGGGCGCAAATCAATATGGCGCGGCGCAATGCCGCTGTCCACATAGGTCGGGCAAGTTGACAAGCTGAGTGTGGGCTGGGCGATGTAGCCCGCGGGGTTGGCAAGCAGTGCGCGCCGGAAATTTTCAATCTCGGCTTGGGTCGAGGCAGGCCCAACCAGCATGCCGTAGCCGCCGGCACCGTGCACTTCTTTGACAACCAGGTCTTTCAGGTTGGCCAGCGTGTACTTGAGATCGTTATCGTTACGGCACATGTAGGTCGGCACGTTTTTCAAAATGGGCTTTTCGCCCAGGTAAAACTCGATCATTTGGGGCACGTAGGGGTAGATCGACTTGTCGTCGGCCACGCCAGTGCCAATGGCGTTGCACAGCGACACATTGCCGCTTCGGTAAACATTCAAAAGGCCGGCGCAACCGAGCGTGGACTTCGGCCTGAAAGCCAGCGGGTCTAAAAAGTCGTCGTCCACGCGGCGGTAAATCACATCCACCCGCTTGGGGCCGCGTGTGGTGCGCATGTAAACAAAGTTGTCTTTGACAAACAAGTCCTGGCCTTCCACCAGTTCCACACCCATTTGCTGCGCCAGAAAGGCGTGTTCAAAATAAGCCGAGTTGTACATGCCGGGCGTGAGCACCACCACTGTGGGCTCGGCCGTGGCGGGCGGTGCCATCTGGCGCAGGGTTTCGAGCAGCAAGTCGGGGTAATGAGCGACCGGCGCCACGCGGTTCTGGTTAAAGAGTTCGGGGAACAGCCGCATCATCATCTTGCGGTCTTCGAGCATGTAGCTCACGCCGCTGGGCACGCGCAGATTGTCTTCGAGCACGTAGTACTCGCCCTCTCCCTGGGCGTTGGCAGCGCGCACGATGTCAATGCCGCTGATGTGAGAGTAAATGTTGCCCGGCACATCGACACCCATCATCTCGGGGCGGAACTGGGCGTTTTGAAAAATCTGCTCGGCCGGCACCACGCCGGCCTTGATGATGTCTTGTGCGTGATAAACGTCATGGATGAAGCGGTTGAGCGCCGTGACGCGCTGCACCAGGCCTTGTTCCATGCGGGCCCATTCGTGGGCGGGGATGATGCGGGGAATCAGGTCAAAGGGGATCAGGCGTTCGGTACCGGCGCCGTCTTCGTCCTGTTCGCCATACACGGCAAAGGTAATGCCGACGCGCCGGAAAATCATTTCGGCCTCGGCCCGGCGGGCCTGCATAGCGTCTGCCGGTTGCTTGGCCAACCAGCGCTGGTAAGCCTCGTAATGGGGGCGCACGCTGGCGGGGCTGGCGTTCATTTCGTCAAACATCTGTCGGCTCATGGACTGCAATCTCCGGATATTTCAACTCTGACCTTTGTGATTAAAGCTAAGCAAGTTATAAGCCAATAATGACTTATAACCCCGAATTGAAGGCTTTCGGCAGGGGCAAAATACGAAAAACTGGCTTCAAGGCGCCGCAGGCAAGCGGTGCTGCCAGTAGCGCAGGCCCAGCTCTCGCTGGCAGGTCCATTCGGCCGGCCTGGCACTGTGCCAGCCGAGGGCGCCGCAGCCTGGTGAGTACAGCACAGGGATGTCACGCTCGCGGTAGCGTTCCAGGACAGGCGCGGCCGGATGGCCGAAGCGGTTGCGGTAACCCGTCTGGGCCAGCGCCAGACGGGGCTGCACGGCGTCCAGAAAGCCGGCGGTGGAAGATGTCTTGCTGCCGTGGTGCGGCACCAGCAAAAAATCAGCCTGCAGGGGCACGCTGTTCAGCAGCATTTTCTCTTGCGCCGCTTCTATGTCGCCCACCAACAAAGCATGGACACGGCGCTGCGGCGGTCCAGCCGAAATGCGCAGCACGCAACTCATGGCGTTGGGCTTGTGGCGGCCCTCGTAGTCGGCTTGGCCTGGATGCAGAATTTCAAAATCAACCCCGTCCCATTGCCAGCGCTGGCCGGCAAGACAGCGTTGGCCCGGTCGACGTTGTTGCAGCTCATGCGTGTCCTCGATAGAGCTGAGCAGCCTCGCCTGCGGCTGCATGGCCAACACGGCAGCCGCGCCACCCACATGATCGGTATCCCTGTGACTCAGCACCAACGTATCAAGCTTTTCGCCCAGGGCCCGCAGCAGCGGCACCAGCACGCGATGACCGGCATCGCTTTCGCGGGAATAGCGCGGCCCGGCGTCATACAGCAAGGCATGGCCGGCGGTGCGCACCAGCACCGCGTTGCCCTGACCGATGTCCGCTGCCAGCAACTCGAAATCACCCAATGCCGGCCGTAGCGTTTGCCACAAGAGCACCGGCAACAACAGCGGCACGCCCAGCACCCGCCAGTGCCAGGGCAGGCGCATGACCAGCAGCAGCCCGCCAGCCACACCAGCCAGTGCGCACCACAGCGGCACCGCGGCCTGGCTGATGGTGGCCATGGGCCAGGCGGCCAGCACTTGCAAAAAACTCATCAGCAAGCTGGTCAGCCAGGCCGACACACTCCACAGCGGCGGCATGATCACCCCCAGCAAAGCCAGCGGCGTGACTAGCAAGGTGACCCAGGGAATCGCCAGCGCATTGGCCAGCAAGCCGACCAGCGAGACCTGGTTGAACAATAGCAAACTCATGGGCGTCAGCGCCAGCGTGATGACCCACTGCTCGCGCAGCATGCCCACCAGCCGGCCGGTGGCGCTGCGCCACCAGGGCCGCAGCGAAGCTGCCTCGTCAGGCTCAGGCGCAGCGCCATCAGACGCCTCGGGATTGGCTGCAAACAAAACGCCCACGGCCACAAACGATAGCCAGAATCCGGCTTGCAACAAAGCCCAGGGATCGAAGGCGACCACCACTGCCATGGTCAGCAGCCAGACATGCGGCCAGGCCCATTGACGCCCGCTCTGGCGCAAGGCCACCACCACGGCCAGCATCCACACTGTGCGCTGCGCCGGTAAGCCCCAGCCCGAAAAAGCTGCATACGCCACCGCCAGCGCCAGGCCACCCCAGGCCGCCACGCTGCCGGCCGGGCAGGCCAGACACAGCGCCGGTGTCCATCGGGCCGAGCCCCGCCACAGCGCGCCCAGCAGGCGCGAAGCCAGCCACGCAAAGAGCGTGATGTGCAAACCGGAGATGCTGATCAGGTGCGCTACGCCCGTGGCCCGGAAAACATCCCAGTCACTTCGCTCTATGGCGGCCTGATCGCCCATCACCAGCGCCGCCAACACGCCAGCCAATTGACGGTCGGCCACGCGCTCAAAAATGGCTTCGCGCACACCCTGGCGAGCCCGCTCAATGCCATGCGTGAGAACTGTCCAGAACGACGCAACCAGCTTTTGCGGCGGCGTGTCGCGCAGCCCGGCACGCACAGAGCCGGTAGCCTGCACGCCCTGCTCCCAAAGCCGCAGCTCATAGTCAAAACCATGCGGGTTGCTGTTACCGTGTGGCGCCTTCAGCCGCACCGTCATCTGCCAGCGTTCACCGGCGCGCATGGGCTGCGGCAGGCGTTGCAGTTGCAGCAGGGTTTCGGTCCGGTCGGCCATGTCTTCCGGCGTGTCTGTAGCCGTCACAACAACAGCCTGGGGCCGAGGCCCCATGAAAAAACCCGAATACCAACCCAGCTCAATCAGCGGCGGCAAGCGCACGGCTTGGCCCTCCATCCGTGCAGACTCGACCCGCAACTTAAAACGCAGCGCGTCTTCACCGGTCTGCGGCATAGCAGCCACTGTGCCCACGATGTGCAGGTCTCGCCCCTCGAGCGCCGGGTCCAGGGCCTGCGCCTGAAAATCCACTGCGCGCCAGCCCGTCGAGCCAAATCCTGCGGCCAGTCCCGCCAGCAGCAAGGTGGCCATGCACAGCCAGGCCCTCGCGCCGAAACTGCGCGAAAAATTCAGCGAGACGCCAAACAAGCCCAAGGCCAGTAAGAGCACGGCGGCTGCCAGCCAGCTCTGGTACAGCGACACCGCTGACAGACTGGCCTGCTGCAACTGCAAGGCCGTACCCAGCACCCAACCTGCAAGTAGCCCGGTCGGCGCCGTCCCTGCGCGCATAGAAATTGAGGGCTGTTGCAAACGCAATCTTTCAGAAATTATTCATTCTGATTTGATTGCGAAAAACTGACAAGGCTGTATGCACTTGCGGCGCGACATCTCATCTATAGTGGTGCCGCTGCATCAATTTGCGAAACCAACACAACAAGGAAAAACATGACAAACAACACCTCTGCCGCCATCTACGCCAAGCTCAAAGCTCTGGGCATTGAGTTGCCCCCTGTGGCTACGCCCGCCGCCGCCTACATGCCCTTTGTGCAAACTGGCAACTTGATTTTTTTAAGCGGCCACATCGCCAAAAAAGACGGCAAACCCTGGCTGGGCCAGTTCGGCAAAAACATGACAACCGACCAAGGCAAGCTGGCTGCCCGCGCCGTTGCAATTGACCTGCTGGGCACGCTGCACGCCGCGCTGGCCGTGAACGGCAAAGACCTAGGCCACGTCAAGCGCATCGTCAAGCTCATGAGCCTGGTCAACTCAACCGGTGACTTCACCGAGCAGCACCTGGTGACCAACGGCGCCAGCGAACTTATTGGTGAACTATTCGGCAGCGCAGGTGCACACGCACGCAGTGCTTTTGGCGTGGCGCAGATTCCTTTCGGCGCCTGCGTTGAAATTGAAATGATCGCCGAAGTCAGCTGAGCCAGGCTGCAGCCGGCACCAATGCAAAAAGGCTTCAGAACCTGCGCTCTGAAGCCTTTTGAGTTTGTCTCAGCGCAAGGCTGAGACCGGATTAACGCAGGGCTTAGTAGCCGCCGCGGCCACCGCCGCCGCCGCCGCCGCCACCACCGTAGCCGCCACCGCCGGAGCGATCGCCACCACCACCGTAGCCGCCGCCACCGCCACCACCGCCGCCGAAACCACCGCTGCGTGGAGGACGTGCCTCCATCGGACGGGCTTCGTTCACTGTGATGCTACGGCCACCCAATGACTGACCGTTCATGCCGGCGATTGCGGCTTGAGCTTCAGCATCGTTGCCCATCTCGACAAAACCAAAGCC
>CAMBWM010000151.1 GCA_945871335.1 Polaromonas sp. YR568
CGCGCCAGGTGGGCAGCGTTCGCCGGCGACTTCAGCAAGTGGACGGTCTCCATCAGTCCGTTAAAGGTATCCAGCGACATCAGCACCGCATCAGGCGCATCACGGCGCGAAATCACCGTGTAGTCAGCGTCAGAGATGACCTGGTCGATGCCGAATGAGGCAACGCCTCTGAGGCTGTCTTGGACTTTGGCCGCATGGGATGATTACACGTACTGGCAGGGCCAGGACAAGAAGACACTCAAGCGCATCAATGCCCTGATCAAAGACGCCCTTAGACATCCGTTTGAGGGCATCGGCAAGCCCGAGCCCTTGAAAGAAAATCTCTCGGGGTTTTGGTCGCGCCGTATCGATGACACTCACCGCTTAGTCTATTGCGTGGATGATGGGTCGCTGGTGGTTATCGCTTGCCGATACCACTACCAGTAACTTTGCGCAGTGTCGATTTGAACAAGCTAGCTGCCTTGATCGTGTCAATGGCTTATCAATCCAAATTGAGACGCTGCAAAGGATTTGAAGCAAGGCTCGACATTGGGCTTTAAGAGGCCAAGCTAAAGTGACGGCTCGTTCTCGAGAGGCCCGTTGGGCTTGGGCCCGGCCAGCCAGCTGTTGGCCACGCCGCAGATGGCAATCATGGCAATCCCCAGCAAGGACCACCTGTCGGGCACTTGCGAAAACACCAGCCAACCGGCCAGCGTGGCAAATGCGATCTGAAAGTAATAGTAGGGCGTGAGCATGGCCGGGCTCGCCAGGCTGTAGGCCAGGATCATCAGGTAATGCCCCAGCGTGCTCAACACGCCCAACAGACAGACCATCACCCACAAACTGACGCCTACGGGTGTTTGCCAGAAAAAAGGCAAGGCCATGCTGGCAAGCAGTGTGGCCACCGCACCGGTTAAAAAATGCGTGGTGCCGGGGTCATCATGGCGCATCAGGTAACTGGTGAGCAACTGAAAACCTGTGCTGATCAGCACCAGCGCCAGCGGCAGCAACATCACCCACTCAAAGTCGTGTTTGTCGGGCTTGATCACCATGAGCGCACCGACCAGGCCACCGGCCAACAGGCACCAGCGCAACCAGGACACCCGCTCGCCCATGGCCCGCACCGACACCAGCGTGATGACCATGGGCGTGAGCGTCAGGATGGCGGTGAACTCAGCCACCGGCATGTAGCGCAGACTCAAAAACGCCAAGGAGCTTGACACTGCCAGCGACACGCCGCGCAAGACTTGCAACCAGGGGTGGCGGGTTTTAAACAAAGCACGACCGCGCCGAGGCAAGAGCACCGCAGCGGTGATGGTCATCTGAAACATGTAGCGAAACCACATAGCCACAACCAAAGGCACCAAAGCGCCCAGGTACTTGGACATGCCATCAACGCCGGTAAAGCAGGCCATGGCCAGGATCACCAGCAAGATCCCTTGTTGAGCGCGACTCAGACGTGTCATTGGCCGATCAGAGGGTTTGCAGGCAAGTTAGCTGCGCTGTACTGCGTTAAAAAAGCTGTCATTTCGGTGCGCATGAAAAAGCGATGCAGATGACGACGATTTACTTGGCGGATTTGACGGCGGACACCGCGGCACGCAGGGCCAACAGGTAGCTGTCTACGCCGAAGCCGCAGATCTGGCCCTTGACGATTTCGGCGAACACCGACACGTGTCGAAAGGCTTCGCGGGCGTGAATGTTGGACATGTGCAGCTCAATGATCGGGCAGGTCAGGATGGCCAGCGCATCGCGAATGCCGTAGCTGTAATGCGTCCAGGCACCGGCATTGATCAGCACCGCGTCCACACCATCGGCATAGCCCTTGTGAATGCGCTCGCACATGGCGCCCTCGCTGTTGGTCTGAAAAGCTTCAATGGTGGTGCCCAGCTCTTTGCCCAGGCTGACCAGTGATGCATTGATTTCGTCGAGCGTGATGGTGCCGTACTGCACCGGATCGCGTTTGCCGAACATGTTGTGGTTGATACCGTGGAGCATGAGAATTTTCATGATTTTTCCTAAGAGCTGGGTCGGTTGTGTAAAAGTAAAAGTTATTGAAGCCGGGGCGACGTCAGACACTCACAAGGTTAACAGTCAGACCGCTGTATGCAGCTTCGGTGATGCGCTTGGCTAAAGCAGCATCCCGCTTTGTTACCGAATGTAATGACTCGTTCATTTCTCCACTATAGGGGCGCGCCAAGACTTGGCAGCATCTCTCTGTATTAAGACCGCACTGTCCAGCGCAACAGCAGGGCCTTCATGCGCTTGCCATAGTCGGGCTCCTGGACAAACAGGTACAGCGTCACCAGCGCGTTGCCAAGACCCACGCACAAGAACACCTGCGCCATGTCCAGCCCCGCTGTCAGCAAGACGCCGGCCAGCAGCGCGCTGGCGATCATGAACAGCGCGTTGAGAATGTTGTTGGCCGCAATGATGCGGGCGCGGTGCGATGCCGCGGTGCGCAATTGGATCAGCGCGTACAGGGGCACGCTGTAAAGACCGGCCGACAAACTGAGCAGCCCCAGGTCGGCCATCACGCGCCAGTTTGCTGCATGCTGCAAAAAAGCGGCGGCGTCCATCAGCTCGGCCAGTGGCAAACCGCGCGCGGCGAAATACAGATCGACTGTGAACAGCGTCATGCCCATGGCGCCCAGGGGCACCAAGCCAAGCTCAACTTGTCTTCGGCCCAGAACTTCGCACAGCAGCGAGCCGATGGCAATACCCACAGAAAAAACCACTAGCAAGAGCGAAGCCACCTGGGCATTGCCGTGCAGAATCTCTTTGGCAAAGGCGGGGAACTGGCTCAAAAATACCGCGCCGAAAAACCACATCCAGCTGATCCCGATCAAGGCTAGAAACACCTTCGGGTCACCCTTGGCATGCCGCAAATTTCGCCAGGTTTCGCTCCAAGGATTCCAGTTGATGGTGAGTGCCGGGTCGTTGGCTGGCGCCTCGGGAATGAACTGCGCCGCCAGCCGGCCCGCCAGCGCCAGCGCCAGACAGGCAGCGGCAACATAAGCCGGCCCGTCACCAGGCCAAGCCACCAACAAACCGCCGGCCACATTGCCCAGCAAGATGGCCACAAAAGTGCCCATCTCGACCATGCCGTTGCCACCCATCAGCTCGGACTCGCGCAGCGCTTGCGGCAGGTAAGCAAACTTGACCGGGCCGAACAGCGTTGAGTGCAAGCCCATCAAAAAAATGCAGGCCAGCAGCAGTGGCACTTGCCAGGCCAGCCATTGGCCACTGGCCAAGAGGCCTGCAGTGGCCAGCAGCATGATGAGCACTTCCAGGCTTTTGACCCGGCGCATCATGCGAGCCTTGTCGTACTTGTCGCAGAGCTGGCCGCTGGTGGCTGAAAACAGCACAAAGGGCAAGATAAAAAGCGCGCCGATCGCCAGGCCCGCCATCGCAGGCGGCAACCAGCTCACGCTGAGCTGGTAAGTCAGCATCACGGTGAAAGCAAACTTGAAGAGATTGTCGTTTGCCGCGCCGGAAAAAAACGTCCAGAAAAAGGGGGCGAACCGCCGCTGGCCCAGCAAAGCCCACTGATGGCTGGGCACTGCGGCTGAAGGCTGCGGGTGCTTCACGCCGTAGTCTTTCAGATGCTGGCGGTGAAAACCGTCAGCACACCGGTGTAGCCATACAAATGATTGCGCGCAATTTCACCGCCGGCAAAAAAACCGACCAAGGGCACATCGCCCAGCGCGCGCCGGATGATTTGCAGCTCTGCGCTGGGCCCGCCAAAGTGGGGACCGCCGCGGCCGGTGCAACTGACATAGACCGCTCCCGCAATTGCGCGTGATGCTTGTGGTGCGCTCTCAGCCTGACCGGCGCCAAGTGCCCGGGCCAGTTCTGCGCCGACTTCCTGCGGCTCGAGTTCTTCCCGGATTTCAGCGCAGATGCGCACCAGGTCAGCACGCGCTGCAGCCGCATGCTGCTCACAAAAAGCCAGCGTCATGCCAACTTCAGGCACGTCGGCAATGGCAATGCCCTTGCGCGACGGGTCCAGGCCAATCAGGTGACGCACCACAACGTCCGCACCGAACTGGCCGGCGCGGCGAACCGCACCATCGGCCAGACTGTGCGCGTCACCGCTCAGGCCCACCAGGGTGCGCCTCACCTTGTCGATAGCTTCTTTCGGGTTGTCCAGCGAAATGTCCAAATCACCCAGCATCACCTCCAGCGCCGGCTTGCCGTCGAGCTCGGTGACGACATTGTTTTCACACGCCGTGATGCGGTAATTGCCAGAGACCGGCTGACAACCCTGGGTGACACGCGACATCAAGCCCACACTGCCGGAGCCTTCGCCCAAAGGGCCGTCTACGGTGGCCCGGGCAAAGGCCACGCCACTCAGCCCGCCGCTGAAAACTCCGCTGGCGGCCCCCTGACCCTTGAGATTGCCGTGGCCGCTGAGCGAAAACTGCAGCGCCATCGAGCGGCTGGAGGCCAAGCCGCCAAACACGTAGCCGCTGTCGGTGCGGGCGGCCATCTCTTCAATGAGTTCCGCCACATCCGGCGTGCCGGCATCCGCATGAACCAGCGCGGTGTGCGCATTGAAGCGGCTGGCTGGCGGCAATGGCGAGACCCCGGAAAAAACGCGGTACTGTGCAGCGGGCATCTGGCACAGCATCACGGCCATCGCCGGCTCGTCAAAGTACTCCACATTGTTGGAGGCGATACCCACACCCACCGTGCCGCTCCAGTCGGTCACCTCGGGCAGCTCGGCGCTCAGGTGGTCCAGGATGTCTTGGGCTTGCGCGGCAAAGTGGTCGGTGATGTAGAGCAAAGCCAGCGTCGGCGCACTGGCGTAACCGGGCAGCGCCATCTGGGCGCGCAGTTGCGCCAGCACCAGTGCGGCGGCCATGGGCCACTGCGGGTGCGTGGCGTGGCCATAGGGGAACAACTTCATCGGATGCGCGGAGCCGCCTTGCGGGCAGGCGCCTTGGCTTGGGTCATGGACGTTCGCCCGGCCGGGGCTTTGGCCTTGGCAGCTGATTTGAGCGTCGCAGATTTTTTGCCCGTGCGCGGGGCCGCAGTGCTGGGCTTGCGCGCCGACGCGTCTTTCATCGCGGCCTGGGCAATGCCCTGGAACTGCTGCGTCAATGCGCCCCACCACTGCATGGGGTCAACCGCAGCGCCTCCCTCGGCCGTCTTGCCGGGGCGGTCGGGCACGGCTTGGGGCTTGGCTACAGGCTCGGACGCAGGGGCTGCCCCTGGCATGCGGGCGGTGAAGGCTTGGGCCATCTCGCTCATATTGACGTTCATGCTTCGCAAGGCGGCCAGTGTCATTTTTTGTACTTCGAGGGCCTGGATGGTGGCTTTCAGTGCCGTGGCGTTCTGGTCCAGCCAGAACTGCACGGCCTTGAGCTCGGTAATGCGCTTATCGAGTTCCTCAACACTCAAGGTCGGCGCAACCCAGCCGCCCAACGGCGCCATGCCCGGCATGGCAGGGGGAGCGCTGGCAGCGGCTTGGCCGCTGAGATTTTTCAAAAAATCAAAGCCCGGTACCAGTTTGCCGAAGTCGGGGAATTGGGCCTGGTCAGCGTCGCTCATGGTTTCTCCAGATGTTTGATGCTCAGCACGTTGAACGCCATTGTGCAGTGGCGGCAGGCCGCGTCAATAACTTTTGCTAAGCTTAACAACATGAAAAGTCTGTTTCACTTCGCCTTCAATGTCACCGACTTGCAGGTGGCACGGCGCTTTTACGTGGATGTCCTGGCTTGTACCGAAGGGCGCAGCACCGACACCTGGGTTGATTTTGACTTTGCCGGTCACCAGCTGTCGCTGCACCTCGGGACACCCTGGAAGACAGAACCCACAGGCCGCGTGGGCGAACACATGGTGCCGATGCCGCATTTCGGCCTGGTGCTGGCGCTGTCCGACTGGCAGGCCATGGCGGCGCGGCTTGAA
>CAMBWM010000152.1 GCA_945871335.1 Polaromonas sp. YR568
CTGCAAAGCGCCGAGGCACTGCTTGGTTCCCGTCGCGCCTTGCTGCGCCAGGCCGAGCTGAACTTTGAGCGGCAAAAAGAGCTGCTGGCCGCAGACGCGATTTCGCGCCAGGCTTTTGAGCAGGCCGAGGCCACGCTGGGCACCAGCCGCGCTGACATCAAAACTTCTGAGGCGCAGATTGCGCAGGCACGCATTGCGGCTGACACCGCCAAGCTCAATGTCGGCTACACCCGCATCGTGGCGCCCATGGCTGGCGTGGTGGTGGCTATCGTCACGCAGCAGGGGCAGACGGTCAACGCCAATCAAAGTGCCCCCACCATCATCAAGCTGGCCTTACTCGACACCATCACCGTCAAAGCACAGATTTCTGAAGCCGACGTGGTGCGGGTCAAGCCCGGGCAAAAGGTTTACTTCACGATTTTGGGCGCGCCCGACAAGCGTTACTACACCACGCTGCGCAGCGTCGAGCCCGCGCCAGAATCGATAGCCACTGAAACGCAAAGCAGCAGCAACGCAGCGATTTACTACAACGGCCTGCTAGACGTGCCCAACCCCGAAGGTCGCTTGCGCATCTCCATGACGGCGCAGGTCTATATTGTGCAAAGCGAAGCTAAAGGTGTCATCACCATTCCGTCGGCTGCCATCGAGCAGGCGGGGCGGCGCGGCCCGGCCAGCGTGCGCGTGGTGGGCGCCGACGGCAAACCTGAAAAGCGCACAGTCAAAGTCGGTATCAACAACAACGTCAACGCGCAAATTCTGGAAGGCCTGGCCGAAGGCGAAAAGGTGGTGCTCAGTGAAGCTCCGCCGCCCGGCAGTCAGAGCGGGCCGCGCCAGGCACCGCGCATCCGGTTTTGAGGGCTGAGGCTTTGACCGGCAATACCGCTGACGCACCCGCGCTGCTCGAGCTGCGCGGGCTGCAGCGCGACTTTCCGGCAGGCGAAGGTACGATCACCGTGCTGGCCGACGTCAACCTCGACATACGCGCCGGTGAGATGGTGGCCATCGTTGGTGCCTCGGGCTCCGGTAAATCCACGCTGATGAATATCCTGGGTTGCCTGGACAAACCCAGCGCCGGCAGCTACCGCGTGGCCGGCCGGCCGACTGGCCAGTTGGGACCCGACGATTTGGCCGAGTTGCGGCGCGAACATTTCGGTTTTATTTTTCAGCGTTACCACTTGCTGGGTGATTTGAGCGCACTGGGTAACGTGGAAGTGCCAGCGGTTTACGCTGGCCGCCAAAGCAAAGCGCGGCGCGAAAGGGCCCTTGCGTTGCTCACGCGTCTGGGCATGGCAGACCGCTTGCAACACAAGCCGGGCCAGCTGTCCGGCGGGCAGCAGCAGCGCGTCAGCATTGCGCGCGCGCTCATGAATGGCGGCCACGTGCTGCTGGCCGATGAGCCGACCGGCGCGCTGGACACGCAAAGTGGTGCCGAGGTGATCAAGATTTTGCTGGAGCTGCATGCTGAGGGCCACACCATCATCATCGTGACGCACGACATGCAGGTGGCCGCGCACGCTGACCGCATCATTGAGCTGAGCGACGGGCGCGTGGTATCAGACCGGCTGACCCGGCCCGATGCCGCACCGACCGGCGCCGCGCTCAAAATGCCGTCGCCCGCCAGCGGCCGCTGGCAGGCCGCGCGTGACCGCTTTGGCGAGGCCTTTCGCATGGCCGTGCTGGCCATGAACGCGCACCGGCTGCGTACCTTTTTGACCATGCTGGGCATCGTCATCGGCATTGCCTCGGTGGTCTCGGTGGTGGCGCTTGGCGAGGGCTCGCGCTTGCAGATTTTGAAGAACATCAGTGCCATTGGCACCAACACCATCGAAATATTTTCAGGCTCCGGCTTTGGTGACCAGCGCGCCGCTCGTGTGCGCACCCTGGTGCCGGGCGACGCTGCTGCGTTGGAAGCGCAAAGCTATGTAGACAGCGTCACCCCCAGCGTCAGCACCTCGGCCACATTTCGTTACGGCAACATCGCCGTGAACGGCACCATCAATGGCGTGGGCGAGCAGTATTTCCGGGTGCGTGGTGTGCAGCTGGCCGCCGGCCGCACCTTTGACGAAGACAGCGTTGCCAGCCTGGCACAAGAAGTGGTCATTGACGATAACACCCGCAAGCAACTTTTTCCGCGCAACCCCAACCCTGTGGGTGAAGTGATTTTGCTGGGCCAGGTGCCTTGCCGCGTGGTTGGTGTGGCCAAGCGCAGCGAGTCGGCTTTTGGCAACTCGGAGGCGCTCAATGTGTGGATTCCGTACACCGCCGCCATGAGCCGCGTGACCGGGCAAAGCCATTTGCGCAGCATCACGGTGCGCATCAGCGACGAGGTATCGGCCGAAGCGGCCGAGCAAGGCGTCAACCGGCTGCTTTTGCAACGCCACGGCGTGCAAGATTTTTTTGTGCTCAACACCAACACCATCCGCCAGACCATTGAAAGCACCACGCAGACCATGACGCTACTGATCTCTGCCATCGCGCTCATCTCGCTGATCGTCGGCGGCATCGGGGTGATGAACATCATGCTGGTCTCGGTGACCGAGCGTACGCGCGAGATCGGTGTGCGCATGGCCGTAGGCGCGCGCCAGGCCGACATACGCCAGCAGTTTTTGATTGAAGCGGTGCTGGTGTGTCTGCTGGGCGGCGTGTTGGGCATTGGCCTGTCGCTGCTCGTGGGCTGGGGCTTTGACAAATCAGGCAGCAGCTTCACGCTGGTGTACTCCACGCTCTCGATGGTGGCCGCCTTTGTCTGCTCTACGCTGATCGGCGTGATCTTCGGCTTCCTGCCGGCCAACAATGCCGCCAAGCTCAACCCGGTCGACGCCCTCTCTCGAGAATAAATACAAGCATGAACCCGCTACCCACCCACGCTTTTTTAATATGGCTTCGCCGGCCTCTGGCGCTGGCTGCCCTGCTCATGCTGGGTGGCTGTGCTTCCACATTCAACTCCCTTTTTCGCACACCCGCGCTGAAGATACCCGCGCAGTACACCCAGGACAGCGCTGTAAGCCTGCCCGTGACACCTGCAACTGACGGCACGCCGTGGTGGACGCGTTTGAACGACCCCGTGCTCGATCAGCTGGTGGCCGAGGTGCTGGCGCGCAACAACAATCTGGCCGCTGCCACCATTCGCGTGCGGCGAGCGCAACTGCAAGCCGGTCTGGCCGACCGGGCGCTGCAACCGGCCCTGGCGGGCAGCGCCAGCACGGGCGCACGGCGCTCTTTAGAATCCGACGCCACCAGCGCCCGCAGCAGCGGTGTGACGCTGAGCGCCAGCTATGAAATTGATTTGTGGAACAAGCTCGGTAGCCAGCGCGAAGTCGCGCGATGGGAAGCGCTGGCCAGCGAGCAAGACCGCCAAAGCACGCGCCTGGCGCTGATAGCCACAACGGCCAGGTTGTACTGGCAGCTCGCCTTTGTCAACCAACGCCTGGCCGCCAGTACGCAAAGCATCGGCTACGCGCAAACCACTTACCAGTTGGTGCAAACGCAGTACCGCGCCGGCGCGGCCTCTGGGCTGGAAGTGGCCGAGGCACAGCAAGCCCTGGCCGGCCAGCAAGCCAGTCAAAGCGCTTTGCAACAACAAGCGGTAGAAGCACGCACAGCGCTGGCTCTGCTGCTGGACAACGCGCCCGGCAGTCAAGCCGCAAGCAATCCCGCGGCCTTGCCCAGCGGCGATTTGCCAGCGCTGCAAGCTGGCCTGCCCGCCAATCTGCTGGCCCGCCGTCCTGACCTGCGTGCCGCCGAACTGCGCTTGCGCCAGTCTTTCACGCGCATCGACGCTACCCGCGCCAGCTACTACCCGGCGCTGAGCCTGACCGGCAGCTTGGGCACCTCCAGCACGCAGCTCACCAACCTGCTGCAAAACCCGGTGGCCGCGCTCGGCCTGGGCGTCAGTCTGCCCTTTTTACAGCGCGCCAACATGCAGCTGAACATCCAGGTGTCAGAGACGCAATACGAAGAGGCCGTGCTCAACTTTCGCCAGACGCTGTACACCGCGCTCGGTGACGTGGACAACGCCCTGTCATCGCGTCAGCAACTGGCGCTGCAAGCAGCCCGCCTGCAAGAAAGCCTGCAAGCCGCCCGCACCGCCGAGCGCTTGTACGAAGTCCGCTACCGCGCCGGTGCGGCTGCCCTCAAAGCCTGGCTCGACGCCCAGGAAAAGCGCCGCAGCGCTGACATCGCCCTGGCCGACAACCGCCTGGCCCGCTTGAACAACCAGTTGGCGCTGTACCAGGCATTGGGTGGCGACGCTGAGCCAACCCCGGCGCCCTGATCAACCCTCAGGCCCCCCCATGGCCCCGCGCAGCCATCCGTAAGTCTTTGCCAGCAGGGCATCTACCTCGGGCAGCACGCCGGCGTACTTTAAAAAACTGTGGGCTGTGCCCGGGCACTCTTGCAGGTGCGTGGCCACACCAGCTTGGAGCAGTCGCTGACCGTAGGCCATGCCCTCGTCATGCAACACATCACACTCCGCCACAAACACACAGGCCGGCGGCAACCCGGCCAGCGAAGCTGCCCGCAGCGGTGAAGCGTGCGGGTGCGCAGCTGCCGCCGGGCTTTCCAGGTACTGCTCCCAAAACCAGAGCATGTTGTCTTGCGTCAGGCCATAGCCATTGGCGTAAGTTTCGTAAGACGCAGGCAACGCAGACGGGTAGTCAGTTACCGGGTAAAACAGCACTTGCCCGCGCAGCGCCGGCCCGCCTTCGTCGCGCGCACGCAAGGCTGTGACGGCCGCCATGGTAGCGCCGGCACTCAAGCCCGATACCGCCATACGCGTGCCGTCGCCGCCAAACTCAGCCGCGTGCTCCGCCGCCCAACGCGTGGCCGCCAGACAGTCGTCAGGCCCCGCCGGAAACTTGTGCTCAGGCGCCAGCCGGTAGTCCACTGACACCACCATGCAAGCCGCGCCCGCGGCCAGTCGCATGCAAATGTAGTCATGCGAATCCAAGTCCAGCACCACAAAACCGCCGCCATGAAAAAACATCAGCACCGGATGCGGCCCTGGCCCCTGCGGCGTGTAAACCCGCGCCGCAATGTCACCGCCCGGCCCGGGAATCAGCACATCCTGCACCGCCGCCAAAGCCACATCGGGTTTAGCCGGCGCACCCGACTTGGCCTGCACCCGCGCCTGCGCCACACCCAGTTCACGGTAAGGGCGCACAGAAGAAGCGCGCAAAGCGGATTCGATGACGGGATGCAAAGGCATGATGTTGGCTCCTGGTTGGTTGGGGCAGTCTTGATGCAGGTCTTAGCGCCGGCTCAGCGTGGCCACAGTACCCACAGCCGCAGCGGCTGATTGACTTTGCTGGCCAGCGCGCCGGCTTCTGGGCCTGTCCCTGCAAAGTAGTCTGCGCGCACAGCACCCACGATGGCGCTGCCGGTGTCCTGGGCCAACACAAGTTTTTGCAATTGCACGCTGGGGCCGGGCGTGCTGAGCCAGACGGGGGTGCCGTAAGGGATGCTGCCCGGGTCGACCGCGATGGAGCGACCAGCGGTGAGGGATACGCCTTGGGCGCCGCGCGGTCCGGTGCTGCTGTCTTCGGCGGACAGGGCCTCTTCTTTGAAAAATATGTAGCGCGGGGTGCTCCACAGCAGTTGCTGCACGCGCTGCGGGTTTTGCGCGGCCCAGGCTTTGGTGGCGTCAGGCCAGGGGTTGAGCTTGCTGACGCCTTGCTCTTGCAGCCAGGCGTTGACGCTGCGGTAAGGCTGCTCGTTAGAGCCGGCAAAAGCTACACGCACTGTGCGCAGGCTGCCGTCGGCTTGTGTCAGTTGCAGTCGGCCGGAGCCCTGGATGTGCAGCAGCAATGCGTCGATCGGGTCTTCAAGCCAGGC
>CAMBWM010000153.1 GCA_945871335.1 Polaromonas sp. YR568
TTGAAGTTGGGTGACTCCCTGCGCTTCGACATCGGCGGACAAATCAGCGAAGCACGTATCACCAGTTTGCGTAAAGTGGATTGGAGTTCTATGCGCGTGAACTTCTTTGTGATTTACCCGGTCAGCGAACTTGCTGACGTGCCGCTGAGCTACATCAGTTCTTTTCGTGCACCGTTGCCGCTGCCTGCTGCCCCGGGGAAAAAAGCCACCAGCTTTGACAACCAGCTGGTGCGTGCTTTTCCCAATATCACCAACATCGACACGACCAGCACCTTGGTGCAAGTTCAGCGCGTGCTCGACCAGGTGATTCGCGCCATTGAGTTTTTATTCGGTTTCACCTTGGCCGCCGGGCTGGTGGTGCTGTTTGCCGCTGTGACGGCCACCCGTGAAGAGCGGGCGCGTGAGTTTGCCATCATGCGCGCGGTGGGTGCACGCGCTTCGCTGCTGCGGCAGGTGCAACGCGCCGAACTCGCCGGTGTCGGTCTGCTGGCCGGCTTTTTGGCCTCGGCGGTGGCGGTAGTGGTGGGCTGGGCCTTGGCGCGCTATGTGTTTAACTTTGCCTGGACGGCCTCTTGGCTGGTGCTGGTGATCGGTAGTTTGGCGGGTGCTGTGCTGGCGCTGGCCGCCGGCTGGTGGGGCTTGCGATCTGTGCTCAACACGCCGGTGGTGCAAACCCTCAGGCAGTCGCAGTGATGCTCTTGGTGGCGGGTGCAAGAGACAATAGTTGCCATGGACATTGAAGACAAGCCGCCTGGCAACCCACCCTTTGAAACGCCTTTTGCCTGGATCGGTGGTGAAGGCCAGATTCATGCGCTGGTAGACCGCTTTTATGACCTGATGGACCTGGAGCCCGGCTTTGCTGCATTGCGCGCCGCCCACGGCACAGAGCTGGCCAATGCACGTGAAAAACTCAAAATGTTTTTAACCGGCTGGATGGGTGGGCCGCAGCGCTACACCGAGCAATTCGGCCATCCACGTCTGCGCATGCGCCACATGCCGTTTTCAATCGGCATTGCAGAGCGTGACCAGTGGGTGGCTTGCATGGATCAGGCGATGAAAGAGACAGCGGTAGACGACGCCCTGCGCACACGCCTCAAAGAGTCCTTCATGCAGACGGCCGACTGGATGCGCAACCGCGGTGCTTGAACAACTCAGCTCCAACCGGCGTCGACGATGAACTCTTGCGCGGTGCACATGGCCGATTCATCTGAAGCCAGAAACAGCACCATGCGGGCAATGTCCAGCGGCTGCAGTTTGTCTGGCAGGCACTGGTTTTGATGCAGCAATTTCTCACCCTCTGCATCGAGCCACAGTGTGATTTGGCGCTCCGTCATGACCCAGCCCGGTGACACCGTATTGATGCGAATCCGGTGCTCACCCAGGCTTTTGGCCAGGCCCCGCGTCAAGCCATTGACGGAAGACTTGGCCACGGCATAGCAAGGAAAGCCGGCGCCCTTGGTTTGCCAGCCGGTCGAGCCCAGGTTGATCACCGAGCCGCCGCCCAGGCGCTTCATGCCGGGAACCAGTGACTGAATCGTGAAGAAAGCCGGGCGCTGGTTAACTGCCATGCGCTCGTCCCAGTATTCGGGTGTGACGGATTCCATGGAGTGGCGGTCATCGCGCGCTACATTGTTGACCACCGCGTTAAAGTCGCCCAGTTCAGCAACGGCTTGTGCGATGGTGGCTTGTAGTGCCACAACATCACGCACGTCACAGTGGCGCCACCAGGGCGCTGTGTGACCTGCGGCGCTGATGCGCTGGGCCAAGGACTGGCTCTCGGATTCGGCCAGGTCAACAAATGCCACTTGCGCGCCTTGCTGCGCAAAAGATTCCACGATAGCCGCCCCGATGCCGGTACCGCCACCAGTGACAAAAACGCGCTGACCGGCCAGGCTCGGGTAACGTGCCATGCTGCTGGCGGCTTTGGAAGGGGTGGTTTGAGTGGTCATGGCAAATGCTCTTGCGTTAACTCAAAAGCGCGGACGCGCCGGGTTGAAGTCGGGCTGGTGCCGACGCATTTCGCTGGCGTCATCGCGCTTCGTGATGCCGCAGTTCAGATAATTTTGATGCAGGCGTGCCAGCGCGGCGCGGTCCAGTTTGACGCCCAGACCCGGCCCCGGAGGTGCAGCCAATTGACCGTCCCGTATGACGAGCTTGCCGCCCTCGATGACTTCGTCTTCTTGCCAAGGATAATGCGTGTCGCTGGCGTAGCTGAGGTTGGGCAGCGTCATGCCGACATGTGTCATGGCCGCCAGGCTGATGCCCATGTGCGAGTTGGAGTGCATGGAAATGCCCAGACCGAAAACCCGCCCCATGGCTGCCAGTTGCTGCGTGGCGCGCAGGCCGCCCCAGTAGTGATGGTCTGACAAGATGACCTGCACTGCATTGAGCGCGATGGTTTGAGGCAAATGGCCGAAAGCAATCGTCACCATGTTGGTGGCCAGTGGCATGCTGGCAAACTTGGCGACCTCGCCCATTTCTTCGAGCGTGCCGACCGGGTCTTCCAGGTACTCGAGCAGGCCAGGCTCTGACAGCGCCGGCATCAGGCGGCGTGTAGTCTCTAATGACCAGCCGCCATTGGGGTCAATGCGCAGCGGGTGCTTGGGAAAAGCGGCGCGCAGTGCGCGCAGACCTTCGACCTCCAACTCGGGTTCGAACACACCGGCCTTGAGCTTGATCGAGCCGAAGCCGTATTCATCAACCATGCGGCGCGCCTGCTCAACCAGTTGCTCGGGGCTGAGGGTCTCGCCCCAGTTGTCAGTGGGGTAACCCGGGTCGCTGTGGTGCCGGGCAAATTTGTAAAACAGGTAGGCGCTGTAGCCCACGTGCGAGCGCACGGCGCCACCCAGCAAGTCGTGTACTGGCCGGCCGGTGATCTGGCCCTGCAAATCCCAGAGCGCCACCTCAAACGCGCCCAGTGCGCTGGCCCGCGCCTTGTCGCCCTTGGGCGTAAAAGGTTTGCTGATGTCGGGCTCATCGCCAACACAACGGTAAACCGCTTGCGTCAGTGCGTTCAGGTGAAACGGATCCATGCCCACCAGCGTGGGTGCGATGCGCCTTAGGTTGGCCAGTGTGTCGGCTTCGCCGTAGCTCTCGCCCAGACCGATCAGTCCGCTCTCGGTCTCGATCTCGATGATGCTGCGCAAGGCCCAGGGCTGGTGCACGCCAGACACATTGAGAAGCGGCGGGTCTCTGAACGCAATCGGTGTGATCCGGACGTCAGCAATGCGGTTGCTCATAGGGTACCTTGTGCAATTTCAGGAAGAACGGGCGAGCAAGCTCAGTGTCATGGGGCCGTTGATGGTTTCGCCGCAGGCTAGCTGCACGCTGCCAGTGCCGGCTATTCCCTTGGCTGCCAGGTTAAATGCGTTGGTCACATGGCTCACTGGCTCAACGCACAGGTAAGCGCCTTGTGGCGGTCTGTGCACCACCAGGTGCGACAGCAGCGGGCCAGTTTGCATGTCAATTTGGTCGCCACCGGGCAAGCCCAACACAAGCCGGCCGTCCCACCCGGACAGGTAGTCGGTCATCGTACCTTCGCGCAGCGCGCGGGCCTTGGCAAAGGATTCGCCGGCTGGCAAGGGGCGCGCAGACAGCGCCAGAAAATCTGCATCACTGTCCCACAGATGACTGGCCTCGAAGCGCAGTGGTGAGCTCAGTGCGTGCAAAAAAAACGGATGCCAGCCCAAACCGGCGGGCATGCTGCGCGCGTCCAGGTTGGTCAGGCTCAGATTCATTTGCAGCGCATCGCTGCGCAAGGCAAGTTGCATCTCAGTTTTGAAGTGCCAGGGCCAGGCAGCGCTGGCGGGGTGGTCCAGCGACAGCGTGGCGGACTGCGCATCGTGCGCTTGAACGCGCCATGGCAAACCATGCGCAGGCCCGTGCAGGGTGTGGGGTGCGGCGTCCGGGTGCCGGCTGAGTTGGACCAGGCCCTCAGGCGTGTCAATTTGCGCGTTGGCGATGCGGTTGGAGTAAGGCACCAGCGGGTAGATGCCGCCCTTGCCCCAGCGCAGCGGGTCTACGCCTTGCGCGGTGTAGGGAAAGAGCACATCGACAGTGTGCCCGTCATCACGCGCCAGTGTCAGGCTGCACACCCTGCCACCGGCATCCGGGCGCAGCACCGCGCAGGCCTTGCCAGCGCGTAGCACCAGGTCGCCGGGGTAAGTCGTCGTATCAGGCATAGGCGCTGGATCCGTCCGGCTTGGTGGGTACTTTGCGTTCCCAGTGAATGTATTTTTCTGTGCCCAGCAAGGTCTCGTCCATTTCAACTCCCCAGCCCGGGCGGTCCGGCCGCAGCTCCAGGTAACCGTCCTTGGGCATGTAGGGGTCTTTCACGTACCAGGCACCTTCGCTGCGCTCTTCGGCTGTGACGCTTGCGTCGGTGCCAAAGGCATAGCCCGGCCCTGCCGGCAGGCGGTATTCAAGAATACGGAAGTTCGGCTGGCTGGCGCAAAAGTGCAGGTTGACCGCTGTGGCCAGCGGCCCCATCGGGTTGTGCGGTGCGATGCTCACCATGTGCGCTTGCGCCAGCGCATTGATTTGCAGCATTTCAGTGACGCCGCCGACCACGCAGATGTCCGGTTGAATGATGTCGCAGCCGCGCACCTGCAGCAAGCGCAAAAATTCAAAGCGGCTGTACAAGGACTCGCCGGTGGCCAAGGTGCACTGAAGACCGCGTTTGAGCTCACCCCAGGCCTCGAAGTTTTCGGGGCGTATCGGTTCTTCAAAAAACAGCGGGTCGTAAGGTGCTAGAGCATTGCCCAGTTGAACAGCTTGTACGGGCTCGAAAATTTTGGCGTGTGCATCAAAGGCCAGCTCGTATTCAGGTTTGACGGTCTCGCGCAGCTGGCGGAAATACTCAGCCGATGAACGCACCACTTCCCCCCAGCGGTGGCGGTGCATGTCCAGGCGGTAGGGACTGAGCTTGAAAGCCTTGAGGCCCCATTGCGCATTCAGCGCGTCCATCGCGTCGCGCGCCTGGGGCGCATCGGGCGCGGTGTACATACCGGCGTAAACCTGCACCCTGTCACGTACATGCCCGCCCATTAATTGGTACACCGGTACACCGAGTGCTTTGGCTGAAATATCCCACAGGCAATGGTCAATGGCAGAAATAGCGGCCAGCCCCAGCGCCCCCGGTGGAAAGCGGGTCTGCTTCATGAGGTATTGGTGAATATGGGTGATACGTCTCGGATCCTGGCCCCGGATAAATTGCAGCAGGTATTCAAACAGCGGAAACAAGGCCAGGTCGGGGCCGTGGTTGTAGCACTCACCCCAGCCGGTGATGCCTTCGTCCGTATCCATGGCCAGCACTACGCGAGGGCGGTCTTTGTCGCGCGACATGAAAACGCGCAGCCTGTCAATCTTCATTGCCATCAGCCTTTGGGAAAATAATGCGCACGTTTCATGCGAGTCTGAACATAAACGTGCTCTTCGAAAGTACCCTCGGCGTACGCACCGGAAGCCGGTGTCACCGGGATAGATACATTGGCCTGACTTGGAAATCGGGCTACAAAGTCTTCGTCAATTTCAACGCCCAGGCCGGGGGCCGTGGGCACTGTCAGAAAGCCATTGTGCTGATGCAAGGGAGGCAGGGCGGTGTGGGACCGGCCGTCCCAGTCGTCTTCAATGCGCTCTAAAAAAAGAGTATTCGGAATTGCGGCCAGCAGGTGCAGGGCGGCGTACTCGGCCACCGGCCCGAGGGAGCCTGAGTGCGGCGCCATCATGATGTGGTGTGCCTCGGCCATGGCCGCGATCTTTTTCATCTGCGTGATACCGCCGGCGCGACCGGTGTCCGGTTGCACCACGTCCACCAGTTCTTG
>CAMBWM010000154.1 GCA_945871335.1 Polaromonas sp. YR568
TGCTGGAGATGCTGGCCGCCGCTGCAGGCCCGCAGACCCGCGTGATTCCGGCCATCGGCCCGGACTTCGGCAAGATGATCGAGCAGGCGCAGATCCTCAAGGGCACGGGCTACCGCACCGCGATGGTCTTGCCCATGCAGGGGTTCACCACCCCGGACGGCGTGGCCGACGGTATCGAGCGCTTTGTACAGCTCGCCGGTATGCCTGTCACGCTCTACATCAAGAGCGAGCAATACATAGACCTCGAACGCTTGCAGCGCCTGGTCGAAAGCCAGCACGTCTTGTGCGTCAAATATGCTGTGGTGCGCACCGACACCGGGCAAGATCCCTATCTGAAGGAAATGATTGAGCGCATTTCCAGCGCGCGGATTGTCAGCGGCATGGGCGAGCGGCCGGTGCTTTCACACATCGGCGACTGGGGTTTGACATCCTTCACCACCGGCTCGGGCTGCCTGGCGCCGCGCGCCTGTATGGACTTGTTGCGCGCGCTCAAGGCCGGTGACCAGGCCCGTGCGCAAGGACTCTACGACGCATTCATGCCGCTGGAGACTTTGCGTGACAACGTCTCATTAATTCGTGTGTTGCATGACGCCGTGAGTTGGAGCGGCCTGGCCGACATGGGCGCGCAACTGCCATTACTCAGTGCCACACCCGCAACCATGCGTGTGCCGGTGGAGGCTGCGGCCCGCAGCTTGCTGGCCTTTGAAGCGGCCCGGTAAGCGCAGGCCCGCGTGCCGATCAGAGAAACATCCAGCAGATGATCAGCAAGACCGCTCCCAAAGGCCTGGTTGATCAGGTTTACAGAGGCCTGCTGGAGCTGATCATGCAGGGCGACCTGAAAGAGGGCGACAAGCTGTCGACTGAGCAGGCATTGGCCGAGCAGTTCAAGACATCCCGCCCAACGGTGCGCGAGGCGCTGTCGCGGCTGCGCTCGGACGGCATCATTGCCAGCCGTCAGGGCGCAGGGACTTTTGTCACGCGCCGACCTGACCCCGATCTGCCACGCTTCATGCCGCTCGAGTCGCTGTCGGATGTGCGGCGCTGCCTGGACTTTCGCATCGTGGTCGAATGTGGTGCTGCCGCGCTGGCCGCTGCCATGGCGGACGATGAGGACATGGTGCGCATTGAGAAAGCCTTGATTCGTCTGGAGGAGGCCGTGGCCCAAAACGCGCTGGGCGTTGACGAGGACTTTGACTTTCACCTGGCCGTCGCCCAGGCCAGCAAGAACCAGTTCTTTGTGTCTGTGCTGGTCTCGATCAAGCCGCACATAGAATTTGGCATGAACCTGATGCGCAACTTGTCCCTGAGCAAAAGCGGCGAACGGCTTATTCGGGTCCAGTCCGAGCACCGGGATATCGTCAAAGCCATTTTGCAGCGCGACCCGCTCGAGGCGGAAGCTGTGATGCGGCGGCATCTGCAAGAAACCCGGCAGCGTATGTTCGGCAGTTGACTGCCCGGCCAGCGCGCTTTGACAATAAGGCCCCACACCATGATCTCCAGACTACTCCTTACCGGCGCGGCCGGCCGCCTGGGCGGCCACCTGCGCAGCAGCCTGCGTCCGTACGCACAGACACTGCGCCTGTCTGACATCGCCCCCATGTCCCCCGCCCAAGCCGGCGAAGAAGTCGTGCGCTGCGAGTTGTCAGACAAGCAGGCAGTCGACCGCCTGGTGCAGGGCTGCCAGGCCATCGTGCACATGGGCGGCATACCTAACGAGCAGCCCTTCGAGAAAATTCTCGACGCCAATATTCGCGGCGTGATGCATATTTACGAAGGTGCGCGCCGCCACGGTGTGGGCCGCGTGGTTTTTGCCAGCTCCAACCATGTGGTCGGTTTTCACCGGCAGGGCGATGTGCTCGAGACCGACTGTGCGCGCCGCCCAGACGGGCACTACGGCCTGTCTAAATCTTTTGGCGAGGACGTGGCGCGCTTTTACTTTGACCGCTATGGTATTGAGAGCGCCTGTCTGCGCATCGGTTCAGCCGCGCCTGAACCGATGGACCGGCGCATGTTGCACACTTGGCTGAGCTACCGCGACCTGACCGAGCTGGTGCGCTGCTGCCTGATGGTGCCGCAACTCGGCCACACGGTTGTGTATGGCGTGTCTGACAACCGTGACCCGTGGTGGCGTAACACGGCTGCCAGCCATCTGGGCTTCAAGCCGCAAGACAGCGCCGAGCCCTTTCGCGGCGCGCGTGAACAAAGCCCGCCGCTGGACGACAGCGACCCGGCGCGGATTTACCAGGGTGGCGGTTTTGTCAAAAATGGGCCGTTTGAAGAGCCGGGTTGACCCCTGGCGCTAGGCTGCCTTAACTTTGCGCCAGCAGCACCATCAGCGCGCCTGCGCCGCCGTCTGCCGGCCGGGCCTGGGCGAAAGCCAGCACTTCTTTTTTCTGGGTCAACCAGCTGTGCACCCGGCCTTTGAGCACAGGCGCTTTGCCCGGTGAGCCTAAGCCTTTACCGTGCACCACGCGCACGCAGCGCCAGCCGGTTTTGTGGGCGTCACGGATGAACTGGGACAAGCTTTCACGGGCCTCTTCGCGGCGCAGGCCGTGCAGGTCAATTTGACCCTGCACGCTCCAGCCACCACGTCGCAGTTTGCGCAGCACATCGGGCCCCATGCCGGGGCGGCGAAAGCTCAGCGCGTCGTCGGTGTCCAGCAGAGTGCTCACATCAAACTCGTCAGAAATGGCTTCGTGCATGACGGCCATTTCATCGAGCTGGTGTTGCACCGGTACAGGTGCTGGCGGCTCGGGGCGCAGGCCTGCCCTTTGCCCTGGCGCGTGGCGTGCCGGCAATGCCTTGACCGGGCCGATGGCACGTTTGAAAAGCTCTTTTTCGGCCTGGCGCTGGCGGGCTGCGGCCAAGCGCTCGGCTTCTAGCTTCGCCGCCAGCTCGGCTTGCGCCTGAATGTCTTGCTTGAGGGCTTTGAGGCCGCGCAGGTCTTTGATAGCGGGCTTACTGGCTGGCGTTGGCATCCCCGAACTTTAGACCAAACCCAGCTCCGCCATCGACACCGCTTGTGATGCCGTCACCACAAAATGGTCCAGTACGCGCACGTCCACCAGCGCCAGGGCAGCTTTGAGGGTCTGCGTCAAGGCCTCGTCAGCGCGTGAGGGCTGGGCCGTACCGCTGGGGTGGTTGTGCGCCAGAACCACACTGCTTGCGTTCAATGTGAGTGCCTGCTTCACCACCTCGCGCGGGTAGACGCTGGTTTGCGTCAAGGTGCCGCGAAACATTTCCTCCAGGGCGATCAAACGATGCTGGCTGTCTAAAAAAAGTACCGCAAAAACCTCATGGTGCAGCCCACCCAGTTGCAGTTGCAGGTAGTCGCGCACAGCTTGTGGCGTGTTGAACAAGGGCTTTTGCGTCAGCTGCTGGACCAGCGCCCGACGTGCGAGCTCCAGCACTGCCACCAGCTCGGCCCGTTTGGCCGGCCCCAGGCCTTTAACGGTCTTGAGCGCCTCAGCCGGCATGTGCAGCAGGCCGGCCACACCGCCAAAGCGGTCCACCAACTCTTGCGCCAATTGCAAGACGTTTTTACCGCGAATGCCGCTGCGCAGCAGCAAGGCCAGCAATTCAACGTCGCTCAGCGCCGCCGCACCACGGCTGAGCAGCTTTTCACGCGGACGTGCTTCTTTGGGAAGGTCTTTGAGCAGCATGCCTAAAGCTTAGCCAAAGGGGGCGCCGGAGCGGGTGAACTTTGTCCGGCGCCGGCCAAAGACCGGACGGGGGTGGCGATCCGGCGGCGCTTCTTACACTGGCTTTTTTGCCCGTAATGAAAGTTTGCATGTTGTCTGCCCCGCTCGAGTCTTTGCCGCGTGTGACCCCGGGGTCTTTTTTGACTTTGCACTACCGCATGGCGGCTGCCGCCGTCAACGGACAGCCCGGCGCTGACATCATCAATACCTTTGATGGCAAGCCCGCTACCCTGAGTCTGGGCGGCGGCCAGTTGTCACCGGCGCTTGAGCAGCGCCTGCTGGGTCTGAGCGAGGGCGCGCGAGTCACCTTTGAGGTGCCTGCCGGGGAGGCTTTTGGCGAACGCAACCCTGAGCTGGTCCAATGGGTGGGCCGCAAACTGCTCAACGAGCTGGGTGACCCAGACGAGCGCTACCATGCAGGCGACGTGGTGCAGTTTCCCACCCCCGACGGCATGGGCCAGTACGCTGGTGCAGTGCAGCAGGTCAAAGCGGATGGAGCGGCAGTTCAGTTCGATTTCAACCACCCGCTGGCCGGTCAGGCCGTGGTGTTTGAGGTGCATGTGATTGGAGTAATTTGACAAATGAGCATCAAGCCTGAAGCGGGCCATCCGCAAGAAATCCTGTTGGCCGAGCCGCGCGGTTTTTGCGCCGGCGTGGACCGCGCCATCGAAATCGTCGAGCGCGCCATCATCAAGTTTGGCGCACCCATCTACGTGCGCCATGAGATCGTGCACAACACCTATGTCGTCAATGACCTCAAAGACAAGGGCGCCATCTTCATTGAAGAGCTCCGCGATGTGCCTCCGGGCGCTACCTTGGTTTTCAGTGCGCATGGCGTTAGTCGGGCTGTGCAGGAAGAAGCGCGCGAGCGCGGCTTTCAAATTTTTGATGCCACCTGCCCGCTGGTCTCCAAAGTGCATGTTGAAGTGGCCAAACTCCACAAAGAAGGCTACGAGTTCATCATGATCGGCCACAAGGGTCATCCGGAAGTCGAAGGCACCATGGGCCAGCTCGACAGCGGCATTCACCTGGTGGAAGACGTGGCGGACGTGGCGCGTATCCAGCCCGCCCAGACCTCGCTATTGGCGGTGGTCACGCAGACCACGCTGAGCGTGGATGACGCCGCCGAAATCAGCGCGGCGGTGAAGGCGCGTTTTCCGCAGGTGCGCGAGCCCAAGCAGCAAGACATTTGCTACGCCACCCAAAACCGCCAGGACGCCGTCAAGGTCATGAGCCCGCAGGTGGATTTGCTGATCGTGGTTGGCAGCCCGACCAGCTCCAACAGCAACCGCCTGCGCGAGCTGGCTGCCAAACTGGGCACCGAAGCCTACATGGTGGACGATGCCAGCGAGCTTCAGGAAAGCTGGTTTGAGGGTCGCAACCGCGTGGGCTTGACCGCTGGCGCATCAGCGCCTGAGGTGCTGGTTAAGGCGGTAATAGACCGCATCCGCGCTCTGGGTGCAGTGTCCGTGCGCAAGATGGACGGTATCGAAGAAACCATCAAGTTCCCGCTGCCCAAAGGCTTGCGCATGAGCAGTGAACAGGCGCTTGAAGCCGACGGCAGCCGCCTGCACGAATCCGGCCACTGAGGGCAGGGGCTTCTAGCCCCTTAAAATCCCAGCATGCTTGACATCAACCTTCTCCGCAAAGACCTGCCCTCGGCCATCGCCCGCCTGGAAACCCGCAAACGCCCGCAGGCGTTTTTGAACGTCGAGGCCTTCCAGGCGCTCGAAGCCGAGCGCAAGACCTGCCAGATGCGCACCGAAGAGTTGCAAAACCAGCGCAACAACCTGTCCAAGCAGATCGGCCAGCTCAAAGCCAAGGGCGAAGACGCCAGCGCTGTGATGGCCCAGGTCAGCGCATCTAAGACTGAGCTTGAAAGCATGGCGACCCGGCTCGACCAGATCCAGACCGAGCTGCAGGCCCTGCTGCTGGCCGTACCCAATTTGCCGCACGAAAGCGTGCCCGAAGGCGCCGGCGAAGCCGGCAATGTCGAAGTGCGCAAATGGACGCCTGCGCAAGGTCTGGGCGGCGTGCCCGCTGCCTTTGCTTTCGA
>CAMBWM010000155.1 GCA_945871335.1 Polaromonas sp. YR568
AGCACTCTGCCCAGTATTGAATTGGCTTCGAGCTGAAGAATGATCTCTTGGGAAGGCACGCCCAGGCGTGAGACCAAAATGGCCTCGGCGGCGAGCTTGGGTGGGGCTACCTGCTCAATGCGCAGACTTAAACACCGCTCTATCACCACGGCCAAAGCCAACACCGAGCACGCCAGTAGCGGCCAAATGGGCCAGCCTGCGGCTTGTATGATTGAAAACAATACGCTGACTCCCTGTAAATTCAATGGTGTGAATTATGGCTTAGGCCCTAGCACACTCAGGTCGCTCACAGCTTGCGTCCTAGCTTTTCGAGCGAACGAATCTTGAACAACTTTGCAAGTCCATGGATCAATTGATCAATCAGTTTCTGCCTGAGGAGGGGTCTGCATCAGCCCCCGCGGTTCGGGTGTGGCCGGTCGGCTCATTATTGCGGGCGATTGCCGACAGTCTGCAAGCGCGCTTTAACCCAGTGGCGGTCAAGGGAGAGATCGCCGGCTTTTCCCGGGCCGCCAGTGGGCACTGCTATTTCAATCTCAAAGATGAACAAGGTCAGGTGCGCTGTGCCATGTTCAAGCGGGCAGCCTCGCTGATCGACTTTGTGCCGCGGGATGGTCAGTTGGTGCAAGTGCGAGGCCGGCTGGGTGTTTACGAGCCGCGCGGCGAGCTGCAGTTGGTGGTTGAATCCATGCTCGAGGCCGGGGAGGGCAATTGGTTTGAACAGTTCACCCGCCTCAAAGCCAAACTCGAGGCGCAAGGGCTTTTTGACAGCGCCCGTAAACGTCCGCTACCGCTGCTGCCGCGGTCCGTGGGAATCATCACTTCCTTGGGCGCTGCGGCTTTGCACGATGCCGTCAGCACCTTGATGCGGCGTGCGCCCCATGTATCTGTGGTGATTTACCCGGCCAGCGTACAAGGCGTTCAAGCGCCTGGCGAATTGCTGTCGGCATTCCAAAAAGCCGTGCACCGCGCTGAAGTTGATGTAATTTTGCTGGTGCGTGGCGGTGGCGCCATGGAAGACCTCTGGGCTTTCAATGACGAGGCCCTGGCACGCGCTATCGTGGCTTCCCCGATACCTGTCATCAGTGGCATCGGCCATGAAACCGACTTCACCATCGCTGATTTTTGTGCCGATGTGCGCGCGCCCACACCGACAGCTGCCGCTGAACTCTGCGCCCAGCCGCAAATAGTCTGGCTTAGGCCCCTCGAGCTCGTATGGCTGCGGCTGCAAAGCGCGGTTGACCGCCAGCTTGATTCATGCAGTCAGCGGCTGGACCGTGCCGCCGCGCGAGTCTGCCAGCCTTCGCATCTGCTGGCTCGGCAGCAGACTCAGCTGGCCTTGCAAAGCCAGCGACTGTCCCACGCTACACGTTGGCTTGTGCAAGGGCAAAAGGGGCGGATCGACGCTTTGTTCAGCAGCTTGCCCAAGGCCGTAGCTTTGTCGCTCAGCCAAGACCGCCAGCGTCTTGAGCGGGCCCAGGCGCGACTGGAGTCGCTGGACCCGAAATGGGTCCTTCAGCGCGGTTACGCCTGGCTGACCGACGCGCAGGGTCGCGCAATCACCAGCGTGCAGCAGGCCCGCGTCGGTCAGCCCTTGTCCGCTACCCTGGCTGACGGTGAGCTTAATTTGACCGTTAACCAGCGCCCTTTGATTTAGTTTTTTACAATATCGATTCTTTCAGTTCATTGACCCTCTAGGAAAACACCATGGAACACAGCCTCCCAGCCCTGCCTTACGCCATAGACGCCCTCGCTCCGCATTACAGCCAAGAGTCCTTCGAATACCACCACGGCAAGCACCACAACGCTTACGTGGTCAACCTTAACAACCTGCAAAAGGGTACTGAGTTTGAAGCCATGGGTCTCGAAGAGATCATCAAGAAATCCAGCGGCGGCATTTACAACAATTCGGCCCAAGTCTGGAACCATACTTTCTTCTGGAACTGCATGAAGCCCGCTGGTGGCGGCGAGCCTGCCGGTGCGCTGGCCCAGGCGATCAACGCCAAGTTTGGCTCTTACGCAGCTTTCAAAGAGGCTTTCGTGAAGTCTGCCGTTGGTAACTTCGGCTCAGGCTGGACCTGGCTGGTGAAAAAGCCGGATGGTTCCGTCGACATCGTCAACACCGGGCCGGCCGGCACGCCTTTGACCGGCGCAGACAAAGCGCTACTGACAGTGGATGTCTGGGAGCACGCTTATTACATCGACTACCGCAATGCGCGTCCCAAGTTCGTCGAGACATTTTTGTCAAATCTGGTGAACTGGAAGTTTGCCGAAACCAACTTCGCTTGATCCTTCACGCCCTGCCTTTTGTAGGCAGCTCGTTAAAAAGCCGACCTGAGGTCGGCTTTTTAACGTTGGGGTTCAGTTCAGATCAAAGTGTGCAGACTTTAGCGTTTGCTTTCGAAAGGCGGGCCGCTCAAGCGCGTGCCGGCCTTCAGCCCTTTTTTGGCAAACCAGCCTTGATTCATCTCCAGCACATAACGCACCGGCTGCGCTGAGCAATGCGAATCCGTGGTTTGCGGCTGCATATCAGCCAGATTGACAATGGTGCCGTCGTCAGCCACGAACGCTGCGGTCAGTGGCAAAAGGGTGTTTCGCATCCAGAAGCATTGTTGGGCTATTTGCTCAAAAATAAAAAGCATGCCTTCAGACTGGGGCATTTCTTTGCGGAACATCAGTCCGGTCTGGCGCTGCTCAGGGGTCAGGGCCAACTGGGCATTAATTTGGTACATGCCGACGCTCAGCGTGGTGCGTTGAAGTTTGAGCTGGGGCTGGTTTTGGGCAACCGCGGAGGTCCCAAGGCTAAAACTGAGCATACATGGCAATACGCGGCTGAACAAAAGAGCTCTGAAATTGATCATGGCCCCCATGATAAAGGCTCTGTGGTTTTCACCACGTTACATACAAAAAAATGCCCGCGCAGGGCGGGCATTTTTGACTGAAGAAAAGAATTACTTCTTAGCTTCTTCTTTTTTAGCGGCTGGCTTTTTGGCTTCTTCTTTCTTAGCGGCAGGCTTGGCTTCTTCTTTTTTAACAGCAGTAGCAGCAGCGGCAGGCGCAGCGGGCGCTTGTGCGAAAGCAGTGGCAGTTGCGAACAAGCCGGCAAACAAGATAGCGAGAGTTTTGGTCATTTTGGATTTCCTAGTAACGTTATTGGAAAAAGCCCACTCAAATATAAGTAGACACTTCAATAACGGCAGATGTTCGGATTGGTTGACATTCGGGTGAATAATTTTTCCGGGACGCACCCTTTAGTCTTTAGGATTACATTAAAGCTGTTTTACATGGCGAACTTGTTGCTCAATGACCATGCCCGGTCGATCGGCCCTGGCGCTAGCTAAAATGATTTCATGGCAACGAAACCTCCTAAAGCCCCGGCCCCTGCTGCAACACCTTCGACCCAGCCTGCCCGGCCTGAAGATGGCCAAGGCGGTAACTCTGTGGTGTTGGAGCGCCGCACCCAAAAAGTCAAGCCCCCGCAGATGTACCAGGTTATCTTGCTCAATGACGACTACACCCCGATGGAGTTTGTCGTCCTTGTGATCCAGGAATTCTTCAACAAAGATCTAGAGACCGCCACTCAGATTATGCTGAAGATCCATCTCGACGGAAAAGGCGTCTGCGGCGTATTCTCTAAGGATGTTGCAGTCACCAAAGTAGATCAGGTGACTGAAGCTGCACGCAAAAACGGTCATCCCTTGCAATGTATTTGCGAGCCTGTTGAAATGTAAGAAATGCCCCAATCTACTGCACAATTGTTTTTGAAATTTGAGTCGCAAGCCCTAAAGGAATAGTCATGATTGCCCAGGAATTAGAAGTTAGCTTGCACATGGCCTTTGTAGAGGCCCGCCAGCAACGCCACGAGTTCATCACCGTGGAGCACCTGCTGCTGGCCTTGCTCGACAACCCAAGCGCTGCCGAAGTCTTGCGCGCATGTTCTGCCAATGTGGATGACTTGCGAAAGTCGCTGGCCAACTTTATCAAGGACAACACCCCGCAAGTTGCCGGTAATGATGACGTCGATACCCAGCCCACATTGGGTTTCCAGCGCGTTATCCAGCGCGCCATCATGCATGTGCAGTCCACCGGCAATGGCAAAAAAGAAGTCACCGGCGCCAATGTGCTGGTAGCTATTTTTGGGGAAAAAGATTCGCACGCCGTGTACTACCTGCATCAACAGGGTGTCACGCGCCTGGATGTGGTGAATTTCATCGCTCACGGCATCAAAAAGACCGACCCACCCGAGCCCACCAAGGCCGGCGAAAGCGCCCCGGAAAACGAGGAAAGTCCCGAAAAAACCGAAAAAGCCTCACCCCTCGAGCAGTTCACGCAAAACCTGAACCAGCTCGCCAAAGAAGGCAAGATCGATCCCTTGATTGGGCGCGAGTACGAGGTCGAGCGCGTGATCCAGATACTGTGCCGCCGCCGCAAGAACAATCCATTGCTCGTCGGTGAAGCTGGCGTCGGCAAGACCGCCATTGCCGAGGGCCTGGCCTGGCGCATCACGCAAAAAGATGTTCCTGAGATTCTGGCTGAGGCGCAGGTTTATTCACTGGACATGGGCGCCTTGCTAGCGGGTACCAAGTACCGCGGCGACTTCGAGCAGCGTCTGAAGGGAGTGCTCAGGTCTCTTAAAGACAAGCCGAACGGCATTTTGTTCATTGACGAAATCCACACCCTGATCGGCGCCGGCGCTGCCTCTGGTGGCACGCTGGACGCCTCTAATTTGCTCAAACCTGCGCTCAGTTCGGGTCAGCTCAAGTGCATTGGTGCCACCACTTTTACCGAATACCGGGGAATTTTCGAAAAAGATGCTGCTCTGTCGCGGCGCTTTCAAAAAGTTGATGTGGTTGAGCCAACTGTTCAGGAAACGGTAGAAATTCTCAAGGGGCTGAAATCGCGCTTTGAAGAGCACCATGGCGTCAAGTACGCCGTGGCCGCTTTGCAGGCGGCGGCCGAATTGAGCGCCAAGTACATCAACGACAGGCATCTGCCCGACAAAGCGATTGATGTGATCGACGAAGCCGGTGCCGCTCAGCGCATCCTGCCTGTCTCCAAGCGCAAGAAGACCATTACCAAAGCCGAGGTCGAGGAAATTGTGGCGAAGATTGCGCGCATTCCGCCCGCCAATGTCTCCAATGACGACCGCGGCAAACTCAAGACACTGGAACGGGACCTCAAGAGCGTGGTGTTCGGTCAGGACAAGGCAATCGACGTGCTGGCTTCAGCTGTCAAGATGGCGCGTTCGGGTCTGGGCAAAGGCGACAAGCCGATTGGCTCTTTCCTGTTCTCCGGACCCACGGGCGTTGGCAAGACTGAAGCCGCCAAGCAATTGGCCTACATCATGGGCATTGACCTGATTCGCTTTGACATGAGCGAGTACATGGAGCGCCATGCGGTGAGCCGCCTGATCGGCGCGCCGCCGGGCTACGTGGGCTTTGACCAGGGCGGCCTGCTGACCGAGGCGGTGACCAAGAAGCCGCATTGCGTGCTGCTGCTCGACGAGATCGAAAAAGCCCACCCGGACATTTTCAACGTGTTGCTGCAGGTCATGGACCACGGCACGCTGACCGACAACAACGGGCGCAAGGCAGATTTCCGGAACGTCATCATCATCATGACGACCAACGCCGGTGCCGAGACCATGAACAAGTCCACGATTGGCTTCACCAACCCGCGCGAAGCAGGCGACGAGATGGCCGATATCAAGCGCTTGTTCACGCCGGAGTTCCGCAACCGTCTAGACGCCACTGTGAG
>CAMBWM010000156.1 GCA_945871335.1 Polaromonas sp. YR568
GGCTGATCGTCCTGTTGATCGTCGTCATGGTGTTCGGCACCAAGAAACTCAAAAACATTGGTGGCGACCTCGGCGGTGCTGTCAAGGGCTTCAAGGACGGCATAAAAGATGGCGGTCAGACGCCGGCTGCTGACGACGCTGCAACCACCGCCGCTGCTCAGGTTACCGCACCGGCCGCCGCCGCGGCTGCCCCGGTGCCAGACCCCAACACCATTGACGTGCAAGCGCGTCAAAAAAGCTGATCAGGCTTTTCCTTGAACTTCTTAAGCCACCAACAGCAAGCCGCTTTATGCGCTGGCGTGGACTGACGTGATTGATCTCGGCGTTTCGAAAATTGCGTTGATTGGCGCCGTGGCCTTGATCGTGATCGGGCCTGAAAAGTTGCCACGTTTGGCTCGTACTGTGGGTGCTTTGTTGGGCAAGGCTCAACGTTACGTGGCCGATGTCAAAAATGAGGTCAATCGTTCGATGGAGCTCGATGAGCTCAAAAAGATGAAAGAGAACATTGAGGGCGCTGCCCGTGATGTTGAAAGTTCGGTGCAAACCACCACCAGTGATTTTGAAAAAACCTGGGCCGAAACTACTTCGCTGGCCGCTGACGTGAGCACCACTGAAGCAACCGGCATGATCAGCTTTCCAGAATATAAACACCCGGGTAAAAACTGGCGACTCAAGCAAGGCGCTACGCCGCAGTGGTTCAAGTCACGCTCTGGGGTTAGAACCAAAGCGCTGTCTGGCGCGGCACGGGTTGCCCGTTACCGGCCCAAATCCAGCGCCAGCAGTTCTATTTGAGCGGGATCCGATTTTTCCATGAGCGACACCCCCAAAGACAAGCCTGACGAACTCGCAGGCTCTGAGCAACCTTTTGTGCAGCATCTGATGGAGCTGCGCGACCGCATGCTCAAGGCGGTGCTTGCCATCGGCGTTGCCGCGGCTGTGCTGGCGATGTTTCCCGGCCCAGGCGCTTTGTATGACCTGATGGCGGCGCCATTGATTGCCACCTTGCCCAAGGGTGCAACGCTGATCGCCACCAATGTGATCTCGCCTTTCGTCGTGCCCATCAAAATCTTGTTTATGGCAGCCTTCATGATCGCGCTGCCCGTGGTGCTTTACCAGGTTTGGGCTTTTGTGGCGCCAGGGCTCTACAGCCATGAGAAAAAATTGGTGCTGCCGCTGGTGGTCTCCAGCACCTTGTTGTTTTTCTTTGGCGTGGCTTTTTGCTACTACTTTGTGTTTGGCCAGGTGTTCGGCTTTATCCAGAGTTTTGCGCCCAAGTCCATCACCGCGGCACCAGATATTGAGGAATACCTCAACTTTGTGATCGGTATGTTTTTAGCCTTCGGACTTGCATTTGAAGTGCCTATTGCTGTTATTTTGCTGGTGCGCATGGGCGTTTTGACAGTGGCACAGCTGCGTGAGTACCGGGGCTACTTCTGGGTGCTGGCTGCAGTGGGTACGGCGCTAGTGACACCGCCCGATGCCGGCTCGATGCTGATGCTGCTGGGTGTGGTGGGTGGCCTGTACGAAGTCGGCATTGTGGCCGCCCAGATTTTTGTCAAGCACACCAAGGCACCCGAGCCTGCAGCCGAAGACAGCACCGTCCAACCCTGACCGTGCCCCGCCCTCTCGGGCTCAAGCCTTTTTGTATTAACGTGGCATCGCAGGGCGCTGGCGTTTGCCCGGCGTGACCGCCAAAGCCAGTATGTCGTTTTGTCGCTGCAGCTTGAAGTTCTCGCTCACGCCTGGTTTGAGTGCGGCCACGGCACTGAGTAACTCAGACACAGTGCGCACCTGCACGCTGCCCACCGCAACGATGACATCACCCGGGCGGATGCCGGCTGCAGCGGCCGGACCGTTTTGCAGCACGCCAGTAATGATCACGCCGCTTTTGGCGGACAGGTTGAAGGTCTTGATCATTTCGCCCGTTAAATCCTGCGGCTCGACGCCGATCCAGCCCCGTGTGACCTGACCGTCCTTGAGAATACTCTCGAGCACCTGCTTTGCAGTCGAGACCGGAATGGCAAATCCGATGCCCATGGAGCCGCCAGAACGGGAAAAAATAGCGGTGTTGATGCCTAGCAGACGGCCCTGGGTGTCGACCAGCGCGCCGCCGGAATTGCCCGGGTTGATAGCGGCGTCGGTTTGAATAAAATTTTCAAAAACATTGATGCCTAACTGGTTGCGGCCCAGTGCGCTGACGATGCCGCTGGTAACGGTCTGACCGACGCCGAACGGGTTGCCAATGGCCAGCACCTGATCGCCGATTTCCAGCGACTCTGAGCTACCCAGCACGATAACCGGCAGCGCGTCCAACTCGATCTTCAAAATCGCCAGATCGGTTTCCGGGTCAGTCCCGATGATTTTGGCGCGCGCCTTGCGCGAGTCGTTCAAGATCACTTCGATGTCGTCAGCGCCGGCGATCACATGGTTGTTGGTAAGAATGTAGCCGCTGGGGCTGACGATGACGCCGCTGCCCAGGCCGACTTGCGGCTCGGTGCGTGACTGGTCGCCAAAGAAATAACGAAACCAGGGGTCTTCTTTGCCTTGCGAGCGTGCGGCGACCTTGCTGGCGTTGATGCTGACCACTGCCCCAGAGGCTGCTTTGGCAGCCCCCCGCAGGCTGCCGGGCCCGCCGCCCGCCGGTCGGTTGTTGGTGTCGGCTGGAGCCTCGAAGATGGCGACGGCCGCTTCTCCAGGGCGTGCTATCCACTGGGGCTTGAGGCTGACGAGCACAAAATAAACTGCCAGCAGCACAGTGACAACTTGAGAAAACAACAGCCAATATTTGCGCATGATGAGAGAGTCCATTGTAAAAATCGGCAAGGGTTTTAGCCCGCATCGCCAGAGCCTTTATTCTCACCGATCACGCGGCGCCTGAGCGAGCCCCCGATAATCAAACCAAGCCACTTCAGGAAGGACTGCCGCATGAATGAACCGATGAAACCGTCCGGCGGTGTTTCGCGTGGCGAATTGCTGCGCGCTTTTGACGCTTTGCTGCAGCCCGAGCGTTTCAAGGATTTCGGGCCCAACGGTTTGCAAGTTGAAGGCCGTGAGCGTGTCAAGCGCATCGTTTCTGGCGTGACGGCCAGTCTGGCGCTGATCGATGCGGCTGTGGCTTGCAAGGCCGACGCTATTTTTGTACACCATGGCTTGTTTTGGCGCGGGCAAGACGGCCGCGTCACCGGCTGGATGAAGCAGCGCCTGGCATTGCTACTGGCGCATGACATCAATCTCTATGCCTATCACTTGCCTTTGGATGCCCATCCGGAGTTGGGTAACAACGCCCAACTTGGCCGCGTTCTTGGCCTGTCAGTTGTTGCGGGCGAAGCCGGGCGTTTTGGCGACAACGGCTTGGGCTTTTTGGGTCAGCGCACTGATGGCGCGGCATTTGACAGCCCTGCCAGCCTGGCCGAACATGTGTCAGGGGCCTTGGGTCGCCAAGTGGTGTGCGTAGAAGCTGCGGCCGCAGCAGGTCAGCCCTTGCGCCGGATTGCCTGGTGCAGCGGCGGTGCGCAAGGTTACTTTGAGGCGGCTGTGGCCGCCGGCGCTCAAGCCTTTATCACCGGCGAAATCTCGGAGCCCCAAGCGCATCTGGCACGGGAGATGGGCGTGACTTTCATTGCCTGCGGCCACCATGCGTCTGAGCGCTATGGCGCGCCTGCTGTCGCTTCGCATTTGGCGTCTCAGCTGGACCTGAGCCATCAGTTCATCGACATCGATAATCCGGCCTGACCCATGACCAATGCGTTGCCTTTTCTCATCACCATGGGCGATGCCGCCGGTATCGGCCCCGAAATTATTGCCAAGGCATTCGCCGATGCGCCATCAGACACCGCTGGCTGTGTGGTGGTGGGCGATGTGGCGGTGCTGCGCCGTGCCGCCGCCCTGGTGGCGACGGTTCGTCCTGGCCAACTGCCTCTTTGCGTCGCTGAGTTGATCCATCCTGGTGACGTGTCCGCCTTACCGCCACGGTGTATCGGCGTTTGGCCTGCCGGCAATTTGCCGGCGCCACCAGCCTACGGGCAAATCAGCGCCGATTCGGGACGCGCTGCCGGTGAGTGCATCCTGGCCGCAGCCGGTGCCGTCTTCTCGGGCCAGGCCCGGGGCATGGTCACCGCACCAATCCACAAGGAGGCATTGGCGGCTGCCGGCGGCCCTTTTGCGAATTTCCCCGGTCACACTGAAATACTGCAGGCCCAGGCGGCCAGTTTCACGGGCAAGACCATCGCAGAGCTGCCTGTGCGCATGATGCTGGCCAGCCCCGAACTGCGCACCGTGCTGGTCAGCATTCATGTCTCGCTGCGCGAGGCGATTGAGGCTGTGCGTTTTGAGGCCGTGCTCCAGACTTTGCGCATCACCCATGCCGCGCTTGGGTTGGTATTGGACCGCCCGCCCCGGCTGGGCGTTGCCGGCCTGAACCCTCACGCCGGTGAGGGTGGGCTCTTCGGACGCGAAGAAATCGAGGTGATTGGGCCCGCCATTGCTGCGGCCAAGGCCGAAGGCATTTTGGCCAGCGGGCCATTTCCACCCGATACCGTGTTCATGCGTGCCCGTACCACTGCCGAGCACCCTGGCGAGTTCGATGTGGTGGTGGCCATGTACCACGACCAAGGTCTGATTCCGGTGAAATATTTGGGCATGGAGCAGGGCGTCAACGTCACCCTGGGCTTGCCCTTGCTGCGCACCAGCCCAGACCACGGCACTGCTTTTGACATTGCCGGCAGCGGCCGAGCAGACGCCGCCAGCCTCCTGGCGGCAATCCGCATGGCTCGCACCCTGGGTAGATAGGGCTTGAAAACCGGCTTGCCGCTCCGCTACAATCGCGGGTTGACCCTTATATGCATTTTTCAAGCGAGTTCTTGAAGGAATTTCATGACCCAAGCCAGCGTTAATTCAAGCCTTGTGGACTCTGAAGGAGCCGCAGTGGACCAGCAAAAAAGAAACTGGATAGTCGCAACCTGCGCGGTTGGCGGTGCCGGCGTTGCCGCGGTGGCCGTGCCCTTTGTGAGCACCTTCCAGCCTTCAGAGCGGGCCAGAGCCGCCGGCGCGGCGGTCGAGGTGGACATTTCCGCCCTCAAGCCAGGTGAAAAATTAACGGTTGAATGGCGTGGCAAGCCTGTCTGGATCATCAAGCGCACGCCTGAGCAAATCGCGGCACTGACCAAGGCGGAAAGCCAGCTGGCCGACCCCCAATCCAAGCGCAACCCTGATGAACTGACGCCGGCTTACGCCCGTAACGACAACCGCTCCATCAAACCCGAAGTCATGGTTGCTGTGGGCATTTGTTCGCACTTGGGCTGCTCGCCGGTGGACAAATTTCAAACGGGTGGTCAGGCATCGCTCCCTGACGACTGGCAGGGCGGCTTTTTGTGCCCTTGCCATGGTTCGACCTTCGATATGGCGGGTCGCGTTTACAAAAACAAGCCTGCCCCCGACAACCTGGAGGTGCCGCCGCATATGTACCTCTCGGAAAGCCGGTTGCTGATTGGCGAAGATAAAAAGGCCTAAGGCTTATCAGGACCATCCCTGCGTATCTCCGCAGGTCCCGTCCTCTATTTAGTAGGAACTGTTATGGCTGAACTTAAAGAAATTTCTCCTGACGCCCCCATGGGCGCCAAATTGCTGAACTGGGTTGACAACCGATTTCCGGCCAGCAAGTTGTACAACGAACACCTTGGCGAATATTTCGCCCCCAAGAACTTCAATATTTGGTACGTTTTTGGGGCTTTATCTTTACT
>CAMBWM010000157.1 GCA_945871335.1 Polaromonas sp. YR568
GGCGCGTGCACTTGTCGCCCATGATCATGAAAGTGGCTGTGCCCTTGCCAAAGCATTCGCCGATGTTCGGGCAGCTGGCTTCTTCGCACACCGTGTTGAGCTTGTTCTCGCGCAGGATCTGCTTGATCTCGTAAAAGCGCGTGCTCGGACTGCCGGCCTTGACGCGGATCCAGTCGGGCTTTTTGAGCACTTCGGCGCGTTCGACCTTGACCGGAATGCGCGAGAGCTTGGCCGCCGCCTTTTGTTTGGCCAGCGGGTTGTAGTCCTGCTGGCTTTGGGCTTCGCGGACGACCGGGTTGCCGGTTTCGGGTGTGCTCATGGTGTTTCTCGGTTGTGCTCGCGGGCGCGTGGCGATCAGCGCTTCAGGGCGCCAGGTAGCTGCTGAGCTTGTGACCCAGCACTTCGGCGGCTTCCTGCCAACTGGCCGACACGCCGATTGTAGAAAGGTCTATGGTCTGCAGCCCGGCGTAGCCGCAGGGGTTGATGCGGGAGTAGGGTTCGAGGTCCATCGCCACATTCAGCGCCACGCCGTGGTACGTGCAGTGACGGCTGACCTTGATACCCAGTGCGGCGATCTTGCCTAGGCCACGAAAGGGGTCGGTCGGCGGGCGTGGCCCATTCAGTGCAGCGTGCGCGTGCGGGTCGTCCAGCCGAACATAAATGCCCGGAGAGCCGGCTAGGCGGTGACCCGTCACGCCAAAGTGCGCCAGGGTTTTGATCACGGACTCTTCAATCCTGTAGACGTATTCCTTGACGTAATAGCCGGCGCGCTTCAAATCGATCAGCGGGTAAGCCACTACCTGGCCCGGTCCGTGGTAGGTCACCTGTCCGCCCCGGTCGCTTTGCACCACGGCAATGTTGCCGGGGTTGAGCAGATGGTCGCTTTTGCCAGCCAGGCCTTGTGTGAATGTGGGCGAATGCTCGCAAATCCATAGCGCATCCGGCGTGTTGGCCTTGCGTGCGGCTGTGAAGTCCTGCATGGCCGCAAACGTGCTGGCGTACTCCACCAGGCCGAGCTGACGCGGCGCAAGGGCCATGTCAGCGGAGCGGACTCACAACACCACCTTGACCATCGGGTGGGTGGACAGGGTGCGGTACAGCTCGTCGAGCTGCTCACGGCTGGTGGCGGTGACGGTGATGGTCACCCCCAGGTATTTGCCGCCCTTGCTTTCGCGCAGCTCAATGGTGCTGGCATCGAATGCCGGGTCAAACTGGTGGGCGACCATGCTGATGGCGTGCACCAAGCCATCAACTTTCACGCCCATCACCTTGATCGGAAACAAGGAGGGGTATTCAATCAGCGACTCCTGTCGCGCTGCCGGCTCGGGTGGCAGGGCGCTCATGCAGCGGCGTCTTTCTTGGCGCTCTGGTAACCCGCATACAACTTGTCATAGACGGGGCCCGGCACCCCTGTACCGACGGGCAGGCCGTCCAGCCGGGTGATCGGCAAAACCTCTTTGGTGGCCGAACTCAGCATCAGTTCGTCGGCGGCAAACACTTCTGCGCGGCTGATGCGGCGCAACTCAAAGCGCAGACCGGCGGCGCGGCACAGTTCGTCAATTAGGCCGTAGCGTATGCCTTCGAGCACCAGGTTGTCTTTGGGCGTGCCTAGCACGCAGCCGTCCTTGACCACCCAGACGTTGGCGGTGGCGGCTTCGCTCAGCATGCCATCGCGAAACATCACGGTTTCCATGGCGCCCACATCGGCACTGATCTGTCGGGCGAACACGGCGCCCAACAAGCTGGTGCTTTTGATATGCCCCTTCTCCCAGCGAAAGTCGTTTGCAGTGACGCAGGCTACACCCGTGGCCCGTTGCGGCGCCGGCACGGGCTTCATCAGGTTGGTCATGACAAATACGGTCTGCGACAAGCCGGTGGTCATGACGTGGTCGCGTGGTGCAACGCCGCGTGTGACCTGGATGTAAATGAGCTGGTCCAGCTTGTCGGCAGACACGCCCGCCCCTTCGGCAAAACTGGCGATCAGTTTGGCCGCCACGGCTTGCCACGCAGCATGCGTCAGGGGATTGGCCATGCGCAATTCGCCCAGACTGCGGTCTAGCCGCGCCATGTGCTGCGCAAAGCGAAAGGTCTTGCCGGCGTAGACCGGCAGCACTTCATAGACGCCGTCGCCAAAAATGAAACCACGGTCCAGCACGCTGATTTTGGCGTCTTGCAGTGCGGTGTACTCCCCATTGAGGTAGCAAAGGGTGCGTGGCAAGTCGGCGGCAGGATCGCCTGCCAGGGGTGCGGAAGTCGGTGTGTGGCTGGTGCTCATGACGTGATTGTCAGGCAAAGAGCGGGAAAATCAGCGCCAAAGCGCCACGGCCGCGATCGCCAGTGCGCCCAGGACCAGGTTCAATTGGGCCAGTTTGGCGATCTGCCCCAGCTTTTGGCCGGCCAGGGGCCAGTCGGCAGCTTCCGCAGCGGCGCGAAAGCGCCGGTAAGGGCCGAAATAAAGATGCCCGAACACAGCAAACATCAGCAGCCCGATGCCCAGCATCAGGTGCCAGCCCAAGGGGGCTTGCTTCATGCCGACGCTCAGAAGCATCACCAGGCCGGTGGCCAGCAGCAGCCCGATGCACACCCAGACCAACCTAAAAAACCGCGTGAGTACCAGGGCCATCAAGGGCAGGCGCTGAGGTGGCGGCAAGTCCATCGCTGCCGGGCGCAAGGCAAAAAGCATGAAGCTCACCCCGCCCAGCCAAACAATGGCGGCGCTGACATGGAGAAAATTCATTAAATTGTTCATAGCATTTTGGTAAGAGTAAGTGGTGTCAGGATAAGACCCGATGGCAATGAGTATGACCCTATTGACGAATGACTGGGGTTTCTACGTATAATGCGTGGCTTTACTGAGTGAAACTGTTGTAACCTTGGCGTAACCGACGGTGTGGACAATGACTGAAACGCCAGGAAACTCATCTGTCGAAGAATCTGATTTCTCCCCCTTGACGCCTGAACAGGCGCAACGGCTGATTGCTCAGAATCCTTCGCTTTCAGTTTGGTGGGTGCTCTCAGCTCAGTTGGTGGTGGGTGTTTTGGCTGCGATGGTTGCCGGCATACTCACTGGCCAAGGGGCTTCGGCCTGGTCGGCGTTTTACGGTTGTCTGGCGGTGGTGATTCCGGGTGTGCTGTTTGCGCGCGGTCTGCGGAGTCAGTTTTCCTCCATCAGCGCCGTCACGGCGGGGTTTGGTTTTTTTGTGTGGGAGGCGGTCAAAATTGGCGTGAGTGTCGCCATGCTGGCCGCAGCCCCCCGGATGGTTGCAGATCTGGACTGGTTGGCCATGCTGATCGGACTCATCGTGACCCTGAAGGTGTATTGGCTGGCGCTTCTGGTGCGCCAAAAACGAAAAATTGCGTAAAGAGTAAACAATGTCCGAAGCAACAAACGCGCCTACAGCCAGTGACTATATTGTTCACCACCTGACCCATTGGCAAAACAAGCCCCAGACCGAGATTGTTGATTTCTCGGTTTTCAATATCGATTCGCTGTTTTTCTCTGTGTTGCTGGGCGTCCTTGGCTGCTTCTTTTTGTGGAAGGCCGCTCGCAAGGCTACTTCCGGCGTGCCCGGTCGTTTTCAGGCGGCCGTTGAAATGCTCATGGAAATGGTTGACGGCCAGGCCAAGTCCATCGTCCACAACGCCACCAGCCGAAAACTGGTGGCGCCATTGGCCCTGACTGTGTTTGTCTGGATTTTCCTGCTCAACGCCATGGACTTGTTGCCGCTGGACTTCCTGCCGGTTGTCTGGAGCGGGGTTTACAGCCTCATGGGTCTGGACCCGCACCACGCCTACCTGCGCGTTGTGCCCACAGCCGATTTGTCGGTCACCATGGGCTTGTCTGTTTCTGTTCTTTTCATCTGCCTGTTTTACAACATCAAGATCAAGGGCATTGGCGGCTGGGCGCACGAGTTGGTGTCTGCCCCTTTCGGTACCAGCAAAAACCCGGTTTTCGCTGTCATTCTGGGCGTTATCAATGTCGCCGAGCAACTCATTTCCTTCACTGCTAAAACGGTTTCGCATGGCATGCGACTGTTTGGCAATATGTATGCGGGCGAGCTGGTTTTCATGCTGATTGCGTTGCTGGGCGGCTCCTGGGCATTTTCTGCCGACCCGGGCAGCCTGATGTTGCTGCTGCTGCACGTGGTGGCTGGATGGGCGTGGGCGGTGTTCCACATCATCATCATCTTGCTGCAGGCTTTTGTGTTCATGATGTTGACCCTGGTCTACATCGGGCAGGCGCATGACGCGCATTGATTAAGTACGTTTTCTTTTTTGTTTCGTTTTGTTTTTAGTTCATTAGGAGTTAATCATGGAAGTTATTAGTTTTGCTGCTCTGGCTGCTGGTCTGATCATCGGTTTGGGCGCCTTGGGTGCTTGTATCGGTATCGGCATCATGGGTAGCAAGTACCTTGAAGCTGCTGCTCGCCAGCCAGAGCTGATGGGTGAACTGCAGACCAAGATGTTCGTTTTGGCCGGCCTGATTGACGCTGCTTTCATTATCGGTACCGGTATTGCTCTGTGGTTCGCCACTGCCAATCCTTTCATCGCTCAAATCGCTCGCGCTGCGGCCGCTGCTGCTGCCAAGTAATTCCTGGTCGACAACCTCGCACTAGGAGATTAGCTGTGAACATTAATGGAACTCTGGTAGCGCAAGCTATCGTCTTCGCATTGCTGGTCCTGTTCACGATGAAATTCGTGTGGCCGCCCATCGTGGCTGCACTGGACGAACGTGCCAGCAAGATCGCCGAAGGCCTGGCTGCTGCCGACAAGGCCAAGTCTGAACTCACCGTGGCCAATAAGCGCGTTGAAGAAGAGCTTGCCAAGTCGCGCAACGAGTCGGCTGTGCGGCTGGCGGAGGCCGAGCGCCGTGCGCACGCCATGATTGAAGAAGCCAAAGGCAAGGCAACGGCAGAGGGCGCGAAAATCATCGCCGCTGCCCACGCCGAAGCTGAGCAGCAAAGCATCAAGGCCCGCGAGGTGCTGCGTGATCAGGTCGCCGCTTTGGCGGTGAAGGGTGCCGAGCAGATCCTGCGCAAGGAAGTCAATGCCAGTGTGCATGCCGACTTGCTGGGCCGTCTGAAAACTGAGCTGTAAACATGGCAGAACTCGCCACCATCGCCCGTCCCTACGCAGAAGCGCTGTTCAAGGCGTGCCGTGCGGATTTGACCGCCACCGCAGTCTGGCTCGACGAGCTGGCTGCGATCGCGGCCAATGATCAGTTGCTGCAGTTTGCGCACGGACCTAAAGTCACGGCCCAGCAGACTTTTGACGTGGTCAGCGGTGTTGCTAAGACTGCGCTGCCTGAAAAGGCCCGTAACTTCCTGCGGGTCTTGATTGACAACAGCCGGCTCAACGCATTGCCCGAAATTGCTGTTCAGTTTCGTGCCTTGAAAAATGCGCAAACTGGCTCTTCCGATGCCGTGGTCTACAGCGCTTTTGCGCTTGATGATGCGGCGCTGGCTGAGCTGGCTAAGACGCTGGAACAGCGCTTTAAACGCAAGCTCAACGTGCAGGTCGAAATCGAGCCGGCGCTGATAGGCGGCGTGCGCGTCGTGGTGGGCGACGAGGTGCTAGACACTTCGGTCAAAGCCCGTTTGGAACAAATGAAAGTGGCGCTGATCGCCTGAGCTTTCGCTCGGGTTCAGCCAACAACCTAGAAAGAAGGAAAGAGTCATGCAACTCAATCCAGCAGAAATTTCTGAACTGATCAAGAGCCGTATTGAAGGCCTTGGCG
>CAMBWM010000158.1 GCA_945871335.1 Polaromonas sp. YR568
CAGCCATGCAGCATCACCTGATGGCCGATGGTCACGCCATCGCCTATGTTCAAGGGCTTACCGGGGTCAGCATGCAGTACACAGCCGTCCTGCACGTTGCTGCCGCGGCCGATATGAATAGTTTCTGTGTCGCCGCGCACCACCGTGCCGAACCAGACGCTGCTGTCCTCGGCCATCGTCACCTGGCCCATGACTTGGGCGCTGTCTGCCACCCAGGCTGAGGGATGCAGGTCGGGGCTGAGTTCGCCGATTTGATAGATGGCCATGGTGTCCTTGTCTTGTGCGAAGCTGAGCGGTGGATTGTAAAGAGGAGCGCCTGGGGGCCAGTCCATACCCCCGGATAATGCGTCTATGACCTGTCTGCGCCAACAAGCTCTCGAAATCATTTTGATGCAGGATGCCGATGCCAAAGCCGCCGCTGTGCGCGCATTGCCGCCGGTGCTGCAAATCGACGACGACGCGCGATGCCGTCCGCTGACCGAACCGGCGGGCGTGCCGGGCCGTCCTGCCCGGCCGGAACTGCGTCACCCCAGCGAGATGAAAAACCGCGCAGTTGGCAACATTGAAGGTCGCGCCGCGCTGCTGCATGCACTGGCGCACATCGAAAGTAATGCGATTGATCTGGCGCTGGACATCGTCTGGCGTTTCGAAAGTATGCCCGAGGTTTTTTACCTGGACTGGCTGCAGGTAGCGCGTGAAGAAGCGCTGCATTTCGAGCTGCTGCATGCGCATCTGCGCGAACTGGGTTTTGTCTATGGTGACTTTCCGGCGCACACCGGCTTATGGGACATGGCTGAAAAAACCAGCGGCGACCTGCTGGCACGCCTGGCCCTGGTGCCGCGCACGCTGGAGGCGCGCGGACTCGACGCATCTCCGGCCATACGCAATAAATTGATCTCGGTCGGCGACCGGCGCGGTGGCGAGATCATCGACATCATTCTGCGCGACGAGATCGGTCATGTCGCTGTGGGCAACCGCTGGTACCGCCATCTGTGCCGGCAAGAAGCGCTGGACCCTGTTCACACCTATGCCGCACTGGCTTTGCGCTACAGCGCGCCCACGCTGAAGGGTCCCTTTAATTTCGAGGCGCGCCGCGCTGCCGGCTTTGATGAGGCTGAGCTGGCCCTGCTGGGCCGGTGAGACCCACAAGTTTCATCTTGAAACGCACTGACTGCGCAGGGATGACGAATCGGAATCAACCCCTTGGATGGTGCTGCGCATGCAGCGATTTGAGTCGCTCGCGTGCCACGTGGGTGTAAATGGTGGTGGTGGAAATGTCAGCGTGGCCCAGCAGCAACTGCACAGCGCGCAGATCGGCGCCGTGGTTGAGTAAATGGGTAGCAAAGGCGTGGCGCAAGGTGTGCGGTGACAAGGGGGAAAGAATGCCAGCCACCCGCGCATATTTTTTAACCAGCATCCAGAACATCACCCGGCTCATGGCGCTACCTCGTGCGGTGACAAACAGGTCCTCGGTCTGCTGCCCACCCAAAATAGCCGGCCGGCCCGCGGCCAGGTAGGTGTTGATGCTTTCACGCGCCACCTGACCAAAGGGCACCAGCCGCTCCTTGTTGCCCTTTCCCAAGATACGCAGCACGCCCTCGTTCATGCCCAGGTGGTAAGTCTTCAAACTGACCAGCTCGCTCACGCGCAATCCACTGGCGTACAAGAGCTCGAGCATGGCGCTGTCGCGCAAGCCGAGCGGGGAGTCATCGGGCGCGCGCAAAAGGTCTTCAACCTGCGCCTCAGACATGGTTTTGGGCACCCGCAAAGCCTGGCGCGCTGATTGAAGTTTGATCGTCGGGTCTTGCGTCGATCGGCGCTCACGCAGTGCCCAGCGAAAGTAGCGCTTGAGCACAGTCAAGCGCCGGTTGGCCGACGTCGCTTTGCTGGCCTCGTGCTTGAAGGCAAAGTAGGCATTCAGGTCAGCCTCGCAAGTGCGATCTATCTCGCCCTGTGCCAGACCCTGGCTGCTTAGCCAGGCCCCATAGAGCGTCAAGTCCCGGCGGTAAGCGGCCAGCGTGTTTTTTGACAGGCCATCTTCCAGCCAGAGCGCATCAATGAAGGCGTCAATGCTGTGTTGGCTGGCAAGGTTGAGTGGCATGGCGCAACCATACCAAAAACGCAGGGCTCAAAAAAAGCCCCGAAGCGCTTGCGCATCAGGGCCAGATTGGCAATCGGTCGCCGGGGCCGGCGGCCAACTGCGCGTGGTTACTCCAATTTCAAGCCGGCGCTGTCGACAACTTTTTTGTAGACCTCGAACTCGGCTTTCATTTGCGCTGCAAATTGTTCGGGCGTATTGGCAACGATCAGCGAGCCGGTGTCTTCGATGCGCTTGCGTACAGCCGGATCTTCTAGGGCCTTGCGAACGCCGGCGTTCACCTTGTCAACCACCTCTTTGGGCAGATTTTTAGGACCGAGGATGCCGTAATAAGCCATGCGGTTCACCGGCTCCAGGCCGACTTCCTTGAAGGTAGGGATATCCGCCAGCACAGCCAGCCGCTGGGGGGCAGCCACCACAATGGGAATCAGGCGCTTTTGCTGAATGAATGGCAGCGCAGAGGGCAGATTGTCAAAAATGATCTGCACCTGACCGGCCACGGTGTCGTTGAGCGCGGGGCCGGCGCCACGGTATGGAATGTGCGTGATGAAAGTGCCGGTCAGATTTTTGAACAGCTCCGTCTGCAGGTGGCCGATACCGCCCGTGCCGGACGAGGAGTAAGAGTACTTGCCCGGGCTTTTCTTGAGCTCGGCAAGAAACTCTTTGTAATTGCGTGCCGGAAAGCTGGGGTGAACCGCAATGATGTTGGGCGTCGCGGCAATATTGATGATCGAGGTGAAATCGGTCAGCGTGTTGTAGGGCATCTTGGGGTTGATGGCCGGGTTGGCTGCCGTGGTTGACACCGTGGCCATGCCCAGGGAATAGCCGTCAGGAGCGGCCTTGGCCGTCTCGTTGGCACCCACCACGCCGCCACCGCCGGCCTTGTTCTCGATCAACACGGTCTGGCCCAGGGCCTTGCCCAGTGGCTCGGAGATGACGCGCGCCACGATATCGGTGGTGCCGCCAGGTGCAAACGGCACTTGCAGTTTGATCGCCTTGGTTGGATACGCCTGTGCCAGCGCAGAACCGTGGCCGGCAAGCAAGGCCAGTGTGGCGATCGCTGCGAAGGCGAGTGATTGACGAGCTTTCATTTTTTAGTCCCTTTCATATGACAAGAACTGGTATGTTATCCGTAAGCGCTACCGGTTTTACCTGTGGAATACGCATAAGGGCTTTCCCGATGCCCTAGGCGTTATCCTTGCCATGTGGATTACGTTGAACTCCTTGCCCCTGACTTTTCCCTCATCTTGCTGGGTTTCCTGCTGTGCCGCTATACCGCCCTGAACCGTGCGGTCTGGGAGCAAGCGGAAAAACTGGTATTTTTTGTATTTTTCCCGGTACTGCTGTTTCACTCGATTGTGAAAAGTCCGCTGGACCTGTCGGTCACATCAGGGCTGATTATTGGCGGCTTGACGCTGGCAGCCAGCGGCATTGCGCTGACCTATGTTCTGCCTTATTTGCCGTGGTTGGGGGCCAGAATGGATCGCCGGGAGCATGCGGCCTGTGCGCAAATCGGCTTTCGTTTTAACTCTTTCATCGCGCTGGCCATGGCAGAGCGCCTGGCCGGCCCTGAAGGTCTGCTGCTGATCGCCGTATTGATTGGCGTGTGCGTGCCCATTTTCAATATGGCCGCCATTTGGCCCATGGCCAGGAATTCGCAAACTAATTTCGGCCGGGAACTGGTGCGCAACCCCTTCATCATTGCCACGGTCAGTGGACTGCTCGCCAATTTGATGGGCTTTCACATTCCGAGCTGGTTGGAGCCCAGCGTCAGCCGCATCGGTGCGGGCTCTTTGGCCCTTGGCCTGATGGCGGCTGGTGCCGGCATGCGTCTGGGCTCGATATCGCAGGCCAAGGCACTGAGCGTGGCGGTGCTGCTGATCAAACACATGGTGCTGCCGCTGGTGGCCTTGTTTCTAAGCCATGCCCTGGACTTGAGCAAGGCCCAAACCCTGGTGTTATTGGCCTTCTCGGCCCTGCCTACCTCCCCGACGGCCTACGTGCTGGCGGCCCGCATGGGCTACAACGGGCCGCTGGTGGCGGGCTTGGTGACGCTGTCTACGCTGCTGGGTTTGCTCAGCTTGCCGTTTGCCATCGCGCTGAGCACTTTGAGGCCCTGGACCTGATCAAGCGCCTTGCGCTAAAGCCCATTGCAAGTGGTCCTGCAACAAAGTGCTCGGATCGTTCAGCCGGCTTTGCAAAGCCTGGCGCAAGACCTGTTGCTCTGCCAGCGCAGCCGGGTCAGCCTGTCCCTGACGCAGGGTGCGCAAGGCATTGCCCATGGCCACGGCCAGGTTGCGCAACCAGCGTTCATGGCCGATGCGACGGATCGGACTGCCTTCGGTGTGGTGAAAAAACTCTGCCTCGTTCCAGCCCCACAGCGTGCATAACTGCTGACCGGTCAAGCCGGCGCGCTCATCAAAGTCGGGCAAAGCATTGCGCTGGGCGAACTTGTTCCAGGGACACACCAGCTGGCAGTCGTCACACCCGTAAATCCGGTTGCCCATCAGGGGGCGCAGCTCCAAAGGAATCGGCCCGGCATGCTCAATCGTCAGGTAAGAAATGCAGCGCCGGGCATCGAGACGGTGCGCTGCCACGATGGCCTGCGTCGGGCAAACCGTGATACAGGCATTGCAAGCGCCGCAGTGGGGCGTCAGCGCCTGGCTTTGGGGCAGCGCCAGGTCCACATAAATCTCGCCCAGAAAAAACATGGAGCCGGCTTCTCGGTTGAGCAGCAGCGTATGTTTGCCGCGCCAGCCCTGACCGCTGCGCTCGGCCAGCTCGACCTCCAGCACTGGGGCTGAATCAGTGAAAGCACGATGGCCAAAAGGCCCTACATGCTGGGCAATGCGCTCAGACAGTTTTTGCAGCCGAGCGCGCAAGACCTTGTGATAGTCACGCCCGCGCGCATAGACAGACACCACCGCTTCAGACGGCCGCGTCAGCCGTGCCAGTTCACGCGCCTGCCAATCGTCTGCGCTCTGCGGCGTCTGAGCCGGTAAATAGTCCATGCGGGCAGTGATCACGCTCACAGTGCCGGGCACCAGCTCGGCCGGTCTGGCCCGTTTAAGCCCGTGGGCTGCCATGAAATGCATGTCCCCATGAAAGCCTGCGGCCAACCAGGCTGATAATCCGGGTTCTGCCGTCGACAGGTCCACACCTGCCACGCCAATTTGCGAGAATCCAAGCTCACGCCCCCAAACCTGGATGTCAGACACGAATTGATGGCTATTGAGTTTCACTGCCCTATTGTAAAAACTCTGGCCTGGCCGGATGAAAAGCACACGCGCGACTTCGCCCAAGCGCTGGCGCTGCGCGTGCAAGCCGGTGGGTCGGACCTGTGCGCCAGCATCACGCTCGAAGGCGATTTAGGTACCGGAAAAACCACTTTGGTACGCCATCTCCTGCAAGCGCTGGGGGTGGCCGGTCGCATCAAAAGCCCGACTTATGCCGTGGTCGAACCCTACAGCGTGGCTGGTGCCGGCGCTGAGCCACTTGCCATCTGGCACTTTGACTTTTACCGCTTCAACGACCCGGATGAATGGGA
>CAMBWM010000159.1 GCA_945871335.1 Polaromonas sp. YR568
TCCGCACCCCACATCTTGCCGCCAAGGCGGATCATGGCGGCCATCGAGGCGTCCACAATCACGTCGTTGGGTGCGTGCAAGTTGGAGATGCCCTTGGCCGAGTCGACCATGGCCAGCTCGGGCCGGTGCTCGTGGCAGGCGTGCAGATCACGGATGACTTCGTCGCGCTGGGTAGTGGGCAGGCTTTCGAGCTTTTCGTAAAGGCTGGACAGGCCGTTGTTGACGTTCACACCCAACTTGTCAAACAGCTTGCCGTGCTTGGCAAAAGCGTCTTTGTAGTAGACCCGAACCGCGTGACCGAACACGATGGGGTGCGAGATCTTCATCATGGTGGCCTTGACGTGCAAAGACAGCATGAGGCCGGTCTTGCGAGCGTCTTCCATCTGCTCTTCATAAAAATCATACAGCGCTTTCTTGCTCATAAACATGCTGTCTATGATCTCGCCGGCTTTGAGCGACACCTTGGGTTTGAGCACGGTGGTTTTGCCGGCCGCATTGACCAGCTCCATGCGCACATCGCAGGCTTTGTCCAGGGTCATGGACTTTTCACCGTGATAGAAGTCGCCCTTTTTCATGTGTGCCACATGGGTGCGCGAGGCCATGCTCCATTCAGCCATGCTGTGCGGATTTTTGCGGGCAAAGTTTTTAACCGCCAGCGGGGCGCGGCGGTCAGAGTTGCCTTCGCGTAGCACCGGGTTGACAGCACTGCCCAGGCATCGGGAGTAGCGCGCCAGCGTTGCCTTGTCGGCGTCGGTTTTCGGGTCTTCAGGTAAGTTGGGTAACTTGTAGCCGTGGGCTTGCAGCTCACGGATGGCCTCGGACAACTGGTGCACTGTGGCGCTGATATTGGGCAGCTTGATGATGTTGGTGTCCGGCAGCAGGGTCAGGCGACCAAGCTCAGACAGGTTGTCGGGCATTTTTTGCTCGGGCGTCAGGACATCGGAAAACTCGCCCAGAATGCGGGCAGCCAGAGAAATATCGCTTTCAACGACATCAATGCCGGCCGGCGCAGTAAAGGTGCGCAGGATCGGCAAAAACGAACAGGTGGCCAGGTAAGGCGCCTCATCGGTCAATGTGTAAATAATTTTTGATTTTTTGGCAGCCATGATGTCCTTTTACTTTGATCTGGGAGGGTAATGGGGCTTTGTGAACCCGCAACCCGTAATCATAGGCCAGTCTTTTCACTGTCCTGAAGCAGGGATGGATCCCCGAATTAGGGAGGGTGACGGTACATAGGCCTAAAAAAAGGCGGCGCCTGTGACCAGTGCCACTGCGCCCGCGAAGCTAAAAAATGCCAGCACGGTGGACAGCAAGATGATGCGGGCGATGCGCCCGTTGTCTGCGCCAAAGCGTTCAGCCAGCAGCGAGACGTTGCTGGCGCTTGGCAAGGCGGACAGCAGTACCAGCACGGTCAGGGCGAAGGGGTCCAGCGGCAAGCCCAGCTGAATGGCGGACAGGCCGATCAGGCCGACCAGCACCGGATGGACCACCAACTTGATGAGCACCACCGGCACATAGTCCCGTGCTTGCGTCGGCGTGGTGGTGTTCATTTGCGAGCGCGCCAGCACAGCACCGATAGTGAACAAAGCCACTGGCGAGGCGGCATCTGCCAACAAACCGACGGTGACGGCAACCGGGCCCGGCAACTCAAAGCCAATGGCCGAAGAAACGCCGCCCAAGGCAATGGCCCAGGGCAGCGGGTTCACCACCACCCCTTTGAGCGCCAGGCGAAAAGCGCGGGCGGCGCCATGTTCATCAGCGCCGTCCAGCCGCGACAGCGCAATGCACAGCGACGAGGTGATGATCATGTCCACCGTGATGGAGACAATCGCCGGGCCGGCCGCCTGAGCGCCCAGCAGCGCGACCAGCAGGGGCACGCCCATGAAGCCTGTGTTGGGGAAAGCCGCCACCAAGGCGCCAAAGGCTGCGTCGTTCCAGCCGATGCGCGGGCCGCGCGTCACAGCCACGGTCAAGCCCACCATGATGAGTGCACACAACAGGTAAACGGCGATCAGGCTGACATCGAGCAGCTGCGCAATCGGCGTGCTGGCGCCAAAGCGGTACAACATGCAGGGCAGTGCGAAATACAGCACAAAGCTATTGAGACCGGGTATCGCCGCCTGCGGCAGCATGGCCCGGCGCGCAGCGATATAGCCGCACAAAACCAGCACAAAAAACGGAAAGGTGACCAAAAGAATACTCAGCACAGCGCATATTGTGACCCGCTTGGCAAAGGGCACCGGCGACTGGCTATGATGACCGCCGTGCAGCCCTGAATAAGGGTCGCTTTTTTAGGCTCTGCCTGCGGCCGCCCGTCGCTTGAACGCCCCTCTTTTTCTCACACCCATGTCGTCTCCCCCGCCTTCAGCCGCACTGGCCGGCCTGAACCAAGCCCAGCAGGAGGCCGTCAATTACACGCAGGGCCCTTGCCTTGTATTGGCCGGCGCCGGCTCGGGCAAGACGCGCGTGATCACGCACAAGATAGGCCGGCTGATTCAATCTGGTTTGAAACCCGAGCAGATTGCCGCCATCACCTTCACCAACAAGGCTGCCGCCGAAATGCGTGAGCGCGCCAAGACCCTGATTGGCAAAAGCGCACGCGGGGTTTTGATCTGCACCTTTCATGCGCTGGGCGTGCGAATGTTGCGGCAAGACGGCGGCGAGTTGGGCCTGAAACCGCAGTTCAGTATTTTGGACAGCGACGATGTCACCAGCATTCTGAAAGACGCCGGCGGCAGCACCGACGCAGCGACCGCACGCCAATGGCAGTGGCGCATCAGCGCCTGGAAGAACAGCGGCCTGAACGCCGCTCAGGCCGAGGCACAAGCCGAAACCGATGAAGATCGCACACTGGCGCGCATCATGAGCCGCTACGAAGAGCGACTGACGGCCTACCAGAGCGTGGACTTTGACGACCTGATCGGGCTGCCGCTCAAGCTGCTGCAAGACCACACCGAAGTGCGCGACAAATGGCAGGCGGCACTGGGCCATGTGCTGGTGGACGAATACCAGGACACCAACGCCACGCAGTACGAACTACTCAAGTTACTGGTCGGCGCGCGTGGGCGCTTTACGGCGGTGGGCGACGACGACCAGTCGATATACGGCTGGCGTGGCGCCACTCTGGACAACCTCAAGCGCTTGCCGGTTGACTACCCGAAGCTCAAGGTGGTCAAGCTCGAACAAAACTACCGATCGACCAGCGCCATCTTGCGCGCAGCCAATAACGTGATCGGCCCCAACCCTAAGCTTTACCCGAAGACGCTGTTCAGCGAGCTTGGCGAGGGCGAGCCGGTGCGCGTGGTCGATTGCGACGGCGAAGAGCATGAGGCCGACCGCGTGGTCGCCCGCATCCAGAGCCTGCGCGTAGGTGGCGAGTTGCTGGCCATCGGCAGCCAGCACAAAGAATGGAAAGACTTCAGCGTGTTGTACCGCGCCAACCACCAGGCCAAGGTGTTTGAAAAAGCTTTCCGGCGGGCGCAAATTCCGTACAAGGTCTCGGGCGGTCAGAGCTTTTTTGACCGCGCTGAGATCAAAGACCTGTGCAGTTGGCTGCGCCTGCTCAGCAACAATGATGATGACCCGGCTTTCTTGCGTGCGGTCACCACGCCCAAACGCGGCATCGGTCACACCACCTTGCAGGCGCTGGGCAACTTTGCCAATCTGTACAAGGTCAGTCTGTTCGAGTCGCTGTTCAGTCATTCACTGGCCACGGTTTTACCCGCCAAGGCTGTGGGTTCCTTGCACGAGTTTGGCCGCTACCTCAACGAGCTGGAGCACCGCGCCAAACACACGGTGGGCGCTGAAGACGCGCGCGTTTTTTTGACCGACTGGCTGAAGGACATTGACTACGAAAAGCATTTGCACGACGCCGAGGACAGCGAGAAGGTGGCCGCTGCCCGCTGGTCCAACGTGATGGATTTTTGCGACTGGATGGCCCAGCGCTGCGGCGGACAGATCGAGGATGCCGCCGGCACCACCATGGAGAAAGAGCGCAAAACCATGCTGGAGGTGATACAGACCATCGCGCTGCTGTCCACCATCAGTGATCGCGAGGGGGAACAGAATGTGGTGACACTGTCCACCTTGCATGCTGCCAAGGGGCTGGAGTGGCCGCATGTGATGCTGGTCAGCTGCGTTGAGGGGCTGCTGCCTTTCAAGCTGGACGAAGAAAACGAGCTGGGCACTAACGCCGAGAGCATTGCACTGCGCTTGCAAGAAGAGCGCCGGCTGATGTATGTGGGCATCACGCGCGCGCAGCGCACGCTGGCCGTGAGTTGGCTTCGGCGACGCAAGAAAGGCCGCGAGATGATTGCCGGCACGGCCAGCCGGTTTATCAAGGAGATGGGTTTGGACAACGCCACCATCAAGGAAGACCCGCAAGAAAAACTGCGCGCGCTGCGCGCCGAGTTTGCACAACGCGCCGCCGATGGCGCGGCGGCCAAAGCGCTGGCCGAGTCGAAAGACACTTTTTAAGTCTCCTATGAGTAAGCAGTGCATGCGAATTTCACAATTTTTCAATGCCGCCTTACGCGGGGTCTTACTTGCGTCACTGATGCTGACGCTGGCCAGCGCGCAAGCTCAGCCATCCAAGCAACCAGCCGCTGCAGGCCCGGCTGCAGCACCAGCGACGCCCTGCCCCGCTGCCAAACAGGTGCTGGCGCCGCAGATGTACGGACTGTGGCTGGCGGTATTTGACAAGCCGCCGCGCGGCCTGCCGGTGCAGGCGCTGGTGCAACTGGAAAAGCACGCCGAGTTCAGCGACAGCCTGGCGGGCAGGGTGCAGCGCGACCTGCGCAGCGCGACCGGCGGCAGGGTAGCGGGCCACGCCGCCCGCGCACAGCTGGCCGGCGACATCGAAGCCGGCACGCTGCTGCTGGACGAGTCTTCTAACGGCATCAACCTGACAGCCAGCTGGGACGGCCAGATCGTCGAAGGAAGTTGCGGTCACCTTGTCAAGGGCCTGTGGAAAGACCTCAGCAACGAGGCCCTGCCCGATGCGCCGGACGTGCCTTTTGTGTTGACCCGGCAAACCGGCTGGTGAGTTGCTGGCGCTCATCATGTATCGCGTCATTTCTTTGTCATCACAATGACCGCCAGCTGACTTAATCGCACCGCAGAATCTGCGCGATGCCATCAGGTTTTTATCTCATCCTTGCGGCTCAGTTTTTTTCTGCACTGGCTGACAACAGCTTGCTGATTGTCACGATTGCGCTGTTGTCTGAGCAAGGTCTGCCTGTGTGGTGGGCACCGCTGTTGAAGTTTGTATTCACAGTGTCTTACGTGGTGCTGGCCCCTTTTGTCGGTCCGCTGGCCGATGCCTTTCCAAAAGCTCGCCTGATGGCGTGGATGAATGGCATCAAAATTGTGGGTGTGTGCGCCTTGTTGCTGGGATTCAACCCGCTGGTAGCTTTTGCCATTGCCGGCTTGGGTGCGGCCGCTTATGCGCCGGCGAAGTACGGGCTGATCACCGAAATCGTCGGCCCGGATCATCTGGTCAAAGCCAATGGCTGGCTGGAAACCTCCATCGTCTGCGCCGCCTTGCTGGGCGCCGTGCTCGGCGGGGTGTTGGTCAATACCAGCGTCATGGCCAGCTTGGGCAGCCTGCCTTTTTTAGATGC
>CAMBWM010000160.1 GCA_945871335.1 Polaromonas sp. YR568
CAGTGGGCCGTGGTTGGCGACACCTTTCCGGTGGGCTGCAAGTTCTCTGACAAGATTGTTTTCCCCGAGTTCTTTGCCTTGAACCAGGACAGCCAAGACCCGCGCTTTAACACCGTCAATGGCATCTATGAGCCCGGTTGCGGCCTGGACAAGGTGCACATGTCTTGGGGCCATGACGAGTACCTTTACCAGTTGGTTAAAGACCATTTGCCTGACCCGGCCCTGTACATGATTCGCTACCACTCGTTTTACAGCTGGCACCGCGAGGAACAGTACGGCCACCTGACCGACGCCAAGGACCGCGCTAACTTGGAGTGGGTGTCTAAGTTCAACCCCTACGATTTGTATTCCAAGAACCCGAATCCACTTGTATTGTCCGAGCTCAAGCCTTATTACGAAGACTTGATGGCCAAATACCTGCCCTCCACACTCAAGTTTTGAGCCGCCTGCGCAAGGCTTAAGCCACAGCCAAGCGAAATGGCTGGACCGTGCTGGTGTTGACCCGCTCTAATTTACTTGCTGTCAGGCAACTCAATCTTGACTTCGAGCACGTCCAGGTTGTCCTGTCGCTCGAGGTTGACTTTGATGTCGTCAGGATTGATGTTGATGTACTTGGAGATCACGGCGATCAAGTCGCGCTGCAGTGCCGGCAGGTAGTCGGGCTGGTGGCTGCCGCTTGAGCGCTCGTGCGCCAGGATGATCTGCAATCGCTCTTTGGCAACACTGGCGGTTTGTTTTTTTTCGCCGAGCAAAAAGGAAAGGAAAGACGCCATGTTTATTTACCCCCGAAGAGGCGTTTCAAAAAGCCGGGTTTTTCTGCGTCGATGAAGCGCAGTGGTTTGTCTTCACCCAAAAAGCGGTCAATCACGTCTTTGTAGGCTTCAGACACGTCGGTGCCGGCCATATGAACGGCCGGCACGCCCTGGTTGGAGGCTTGCAGAACAGACTCTGACTCGGGAATCACGCCTATCAGTTTGATGCGCAAAATGTCAGTGATGTCCTCCAGCGAGAGCATCTGCCCTTGGTCTACGCGGTTCGGGTTGTAGCGTGTGATTAGAAGGTGCTCTTTAACAGGCTCGCTGCCTTCGATGCCGCGTTTAGTTTTACTCGACAGCATGCCCAGGATGCGATCGGAGTCACGCACAGAGGACACTTCCGGGTTCGTGACAATCAGCGCTTCATCGGCAAAATGCATGGCCATCAGAGCCCCCGTCTCAATGCCAGCCGGAGAGTCGCAGATGATGTATTCGAAGTCCATGGCGGACAGGTCGTGCAAAACTTTTTCTACGCCGTCTTTGGTCAGCGCCTCTTTGTCGCGGGTTTGCGATGCGGCCAGCACATACAGGTTGTCGCACTGCTTGTCCTTGATTAGCGCTTGGTTGAGGTTGGCCTCACCCTGAATGACGTTGATCAGGTCATACACCACGCGGCGCTCGCAGCCCATGATCAGGTCCAGATTACGCAGGCCCACATCAAAGTCGATAACCGCTGTTTTGTGCCCGCGCAAAGCCAGGCCGGTCGCAAAACTGGCGCTGGTGGTGGTTTTGCCCACGCCGCCTTTGCCGGAGGTGACCACAATGATTTTTGCCATGAAAGAGAGTCCTTTTTTTAAGCCGAGTAATTAGGTAAGCGCAAGCATCACGAGTTTTTCGCCTTCGAGTCGCACCTGTGTCGGCTTGCCCTGTACTTGCTGGGGAAGCGGGTTTTCGCTGGTGCGGTAGATGCCGGCAATAGAGATCAGTTCGGCTTCCAGGCTGAGCGCGAAGATGCGTGCGTCGGTGTTTCCGCGGGCGCCTGCCATGGCTTTGCCGCGCAGCGGCGCATAGACATGAATGTGGCCGTCCGCAATGATTTCGGCGCCGGTGTTGACCATTGCCAACACCACCAGGTCGCGCCCGCGAGCGTAAATTTGCTGACCTGAGCGTACCGGCTTGAGAATCACCATGGCGCCCAAGGGGGGTGCCGCCGCGACCGGCGCCTGCACGGGAGCCGCAACCTTGCCGGGGCCGCTGATCGCGCTGGCGGGAGAAAGCGTGGGTGGGTTGTTACCGGCTACGCGGGCGTCGGGTGCGGGCAGCAGCCCCGCTGCAACGCCGGCGGCCGTTTGGCTGTCGCTGCCGCCCTTGACTGCGATGGGCGCCACGCGCATGGCTCTGAGCATGCTCAGCAGTGCCGGGAAATCGATCTCCGCTGGCGCAGTGCCGGCCGCATCGGCGGCCGCGTTCATGGGCGATAGATCGATCACCATCGGGTCATTTTCAAAAAAATCGGGAATGTCGCCAAAGCGCGCCTTGAGCTCTTTGGCCAGCAGGACCAGGTCGGCAGACTTGAGCAGCAACGCCACCAGGGGCAGGTTGGCACTTTTGATCTCGAAAGTGGCCGGAGAGATGGATGCGCTGGACGAGGATGCTGCTGTCATGGGTAGGGGCGCAGAGTGGCTGTGGGTGAGCAAAAACCGTCTTTTTTAGCTAAGCGCCAAGAATCTGCCTTGCCGGCAGGGCTTAAACCGAGAGTATTTTAACAGTGCGCCCAGAGCATGATCTCGGCGGCCAGCGGTGCGTGGTCCGAGAGCTTGGCCCAAGGCTGTCGGGGCAAGACCATGGGTGCATGACCTTCTGCGTTGCGCACATAAATCCGGTCCAGCCGTAAAACAGGTAGCCGTGCCGGAAAGGTTCGCGCCGACTGCCCGTGAGCTTGCATAAACACCTCATGCAAACCAGCCCCCCGCTCGAGCTGTGCGTGCGCCAGCCCGCGCCAGTCGTTGAAGTCGCCGGCGACTATCAGCGGTGCTTGGCGGGGAATATCCTGTCGAATCATCTCGCACATGCGTTTGATTTGTTGCCGGCGGTGCGACTCCAGCAGACCCAGATGCACGCAGACGGCGTGAACATGAGGCCGTTGGTCGGGCATGTCCAGCACGCAATGCAGCAACCCGCGGCGTTCAGGGCCACCGGTTGAAATGTCCAGGTTCTCGTAGCGAAGGATTGGAAACTTCGACATCACGGCATTGCCATGGTGGCCTTTGGTGTAAACAGCGTTGCGCCCGTAAGCAAAATCCGGCCAGATGCTGTCAGCCAAAAACTCGTAATGCGGCGATTGCGGGTAATTTTTGAATTTATCCGCGTGCGATGTGTGCGTACCGCTGACCTCTTGTAAAAAGACCACGTCCGCGCCCACTTGCCGCACTGCGTCTCGAAGTTCGTGCAAGATGAATTTGCGGTTGAAAAAAGTAAAACCCTTGTGGATGTTCACCGTCATCACCTTGATGGACAAGGCGGGTGTTCCGGGTTCAAAAGACAGTTCGGTTTCAGGCGCCTGGGTGGCGGGTCGCGCAGCGAGCATGAGATTGCAGACGGTTTTTAAACAGCAGTCGGTAAGGCCTACACCATACGCCAATCCAGTGCTGCGCTCTTTCTTATACAGTTAGTACTTACCTGCGTTGCGAAATCTTGCGCGCGCCGGCCATGGTCTTGTACCGGGGAGTCTGGAAATGTTGATTTATTTACTGGCCGGATTGATTCTTTTTTTGGGCGTTCATTCCACGCGCATGTTGGCCGATGAGTGGCGTAGCCGAAGCATTGCGCGCATTGGTGCCAAACCCTGGAAGGGTTTGTACGCGCTGGCCTCTTTGGCCGGCTTTGTCTTGTTGGTGTGGGGCTTTGGTGTCGCCCGCCAAGAACCGGTGCAGTTGTGGAACCCGCCCGTTGGCATGCGGCATCTGGCCATCTCCTTGACTTGGGTGGCTTTTGTTTTGCTGGCTGCCGCCGAGGTGCCAGGCAACCATATCAAAGCGCGCCTGCACCATCCGATGCTGCTGGGCACCAAAGTTTGGGCGCTGGCCCATTTGCTGGCCAACGGCACTTTGGCCGGCGCTCTGTTGTTTGGTAGTTTCTTGATCTGGTCGGTGACCCTGTTTGCCAGCGCCCGCCGGCGTGACCGGCGCCTGGATGTGGTCTACGCCCCGGGCACAGCCAGCCGCACAGCCATCGTGCTGGCCGCCGGAACGCTGGCCTGGGCGGTGTTTGCCTTTTGGCTGCACGGCCTGCTGATCGGCATCCGGCCGATCGGCTAGCCCGCGCAGGCCGGCGAGTGTTTACTTGCCACCCATGTGAGCCATGGGGCCGGTGTGACCCCCGTGTCCCTTGTTGTGATCGCCGTGCCGCCCTGCCGTGCGACTTAACTGCTCGTCAAACACCTTCTGTTGTGCTGGGGTCAGCACTGCGTAAAACGTCTTGACGGCCGCTGCCCGCTGATCCATTTGCTGGCCCATATCGGCCATGCGCTGTGTGTGCAGCGAGCGCATGCGGTCGATGCGCTCAGGCGTTGGCAGCTTGTCTAGCTCAGCGTGCGCAGCGGCCATGGGGGCATGTGGCTTGGTCTGCACCGTGCGGGTGAAGCTTGTCCATGCGGCCTCTTGTGCGGGCGTTAGCTGCAGTTTGGTTTTGACTGCTGCCATCTGATCGGCCATGCGTGCTTGCATTTTGGCGGGCTCGTGTTGGCGCGCGCCCTCGGAGTGCATGCCGTGTCCACCACCAGCGGCCGCCGGCCCGCCTTGGGCCATGCTGAGACTGGCGCCGGTGCAAAGCAGGGCGGTTAGAAGAAAGCGTTGGAAGGTTTTTTTGTGGGAGGTCATGAGTGTCTATCCTTGAGTTGGCTGAGTAAAAGAGCGTTCCATCTGTGCCCGTGGCTTGCAGACAGAAGTTCAGTGTCAGCCGAGGTCGTATCGCGCGGATGACGGCTTGATATACGTTTGTAAAGTTGATTAAAGTTAAACGCGCAAGCTTTCAGCCCCTGTTAAGCCCCAACTCAGTCGGGGCTTACCGCATAACCTTCTTCGGTGATGGCTTGCGCCAGCGCCTGTCTGTTGGCGGCGCTGTCAACGTCAACCCGGTTGGCGGCCCGGTCAATCGTGACCACGGCTTGCGGGTCAATTTGTTGCACGGCGGTTTTGACAGCGCGTTCGCAGTGGCCGCAGGTCATGCCCGAGACATGAAAGGTTTGGTGCATCAGAAATCTCCTTGGTTAGATGGTCTGAGCATAGTCCTGGCCCTGGTCTGCGGCAAGGTTTAAGCTCAGGCCATGAACACGCCCATCGCCTCATCATTTTCTGTTAGTTCTATGGCTGGCGTCACCGCCGAAGCGGCGACGGACATCGGCATTGAGGGCATGACCTGCGCCTCTTGTGTGATGCGTGTGGAGCGGGCGCTGAAAAAGGTGCCCGGCGTGCTGGGGGCCACAGTCAACCTGGCAACCGAGTCGGCCCGTGTGCGGTACGCCTCCGACGGCGCCACGCCGGCCTTGTTGCGGCGCGCCGTGCGTGAGGCGGGTTACGGCGTTCGCGAAAAAGACTTGATGGACGACGTCCGCGAGCCCTCTGCTTGGGCCGGTTTTGCGCCTGTTGCGCTGGCATTGGCCCTGGCTGCGCCGTTGGTGTTGCCTATGCTGGCTGACCTGGCCGGGCGGCACTGGATGTTGCCGGCCTGGCTGCAGTTTTGCCTGGCCACGCCGGTGCAGTTTGTGTTAGGTGCGCGCTTTTACCGGGCCGGCTGGCATGCGCTGAAAGCGCGCACGGGCAATATGGATTTGCTGGTGGCCATTGGTACGAGTGCGG
>CAMBWM010000161.1 GCA_945871335.1 Polaromonas sp. YR568
CTGGTGGCCTTTGTCATGGGCAGCTGGCTGGGCACGCACATGGACGGCAGCGCACGGCCGCTGACTTATGGCGTGGCCGCCTGGAGCGCTGTGCTGGCCCTGACCTCCTGGACCTTGGTGCGGCGCTATGGCCGCAGCAGCCGGGGCGCCCCGGCTTGAGCGTCATGAACAGCACCGCCCTGTCCGCTGACTTGCCAGCTTTCCTGGCCCTGGCCGGTCCCACGGCCTCCGGTAAAACAGCCGCAGCCCTGGCCATTGCGCAGCAGCAGGCGGTCGAGATCATCAGTGTGGACTCAGCCCTGGTTTACCGTGGCATGGACATCGGTACGGCCAAACCCTGTGCTGTCGAACTGGCGGCCGTGCCACACCACCTGATCAATATCCGTGACCCATTGCAGGCCTACAGCGCGGCCGATTTTGTGCGCGACACCCGGGGTTTGATGACGGATATTCGCAGTCGCGGCAAGCTGCCCCTGCTGGTAGGCGGCACCATGCTGTACTTCAAGGCATTGTGGGATGGCCTGGACGACATGCCGACGGCCAACCCGGCGCTGCGGGCCGAGCTGGCTGTGCAGGCTGCAGCCCAGGGCTGGCCCGCGCTGCATGCGGAGTTAGCGCGTGTCGACCCGCTGACTGCCGCTCGTTTGCAGCCGCAGGATTCGCAGCGCATTTCACGTGCCCTGGAGGTGTTTCGCGCGTCTGGCCAGCCGATGTCATTTTTTCAACGACGCATCGCGCAAACCCAGCCGTCGATGGAGACTGACACAGCGCCCTCTGGCCTGCTGATCAGCCTCGAACCGGAAAACCGTGCCTGGCTTCACCAGCGCATTGCGCAGCGTTTTGACGCCATGCTGGCCGCCGGCTTTCTTGATGAAGTACGCAGTCTGCGGGCGCGGGCTGACTTGCACCCGGATCTGCCGGCCATGCGCTGCGTGGGTTACCGCCAAGCCTGGGCACTTTTAGACAAGCTGAATACCCTGAAAAATCCGCCAGAAGTGCAGCAGGCCGAACATGATTTTCGCGCGCAGGGCATCGCGGCGACACGCCAGCTGGCCAAGCGCCAGCTGACCTGGCTGCGCAGCATGCCGCAACGGCGCGTAGTGGCGTGCGATGCCCCTGATGCACTGGCGCAAGTGCTGGCGCTGACAGCGAAGTGCGCCGGAGCCACCGTATGAACCTTGAAATAAAGCAACTCGCCAAACACTACGGCGACAGCCCGGTGTTTCGTAACGTCTCGCTGAGTCTGGCGCCCGGCGAGTTTGTCGCCATCGTGGGTGAGTCCGGTGTGGGTAAATCAACGCTGCTGAACTGCATGGCCGGACTGGACAGCTGGGACCATGGCAGCGTCCATCTGCAAGGTCACAACTTGGGCGAGCTCAATGACGAGCAGCGCGCCCTGCTCAGACGCCGGCACGTTGGTTTTGTGTTTCAGGCATTTCATGTGCTGCCGCATCTGGATGTGGCGCAAAACGTTGGACTGCCCTTGCTGCTGCTGGGCCAGCACGACGACGCACGCGTGCAGCACATGCTGGACGCCGTCGGTCTGAGCGGCCTGGGCGAGCGGCTGCCGCAGCAGCTCTCGGGCGGGCAATTGCAGCGCGTGGCCATGGCACGCGCGCTGGTGCACAGGCCGGCGCTGGTGCTGGCCGACGAGCCCACAGGCAACCTGGACCCGGCCACCGCCGCCCGCGTGATGGACGCGCTGCTGGTGCAAACACGAGCACAGGGTTCATCGCTGGTGCTGGTAACGCACTCCGAAGCCGCAGCCGCACGCGCTGACCGGGTACTCAAACTGCATGCCGATGGCTTGGTTTGATTTTTTACAACCCGCTGCCGGCAAGCAGCGCCGTGTGCTGCCCGCCCTGCGTCTGACATTCTCGTGGCAAGAGCTGCGCCACCATCCCTGGCGCAATGCGGCGGCGGTGGTGGCTGTCATGCTGGGGGTAGCGCTGGCTTTGTCGGTGCACCTGATCAACGCGTCGGCGCTCAGTGAGTTTTCTCAAGCCGTGCGCTCAGTCAACGGCCAGCCCGACCTGACGCTGCGGGCCGCGCAGGGTCAGTTAGACGAATCGCTTTACGCCCGCATCGCCAGCTTGCCGGAAGTCTCTGTCGCCAGCCCCGTGCTGGAGCTGAGCACCTATGCGCAAGCTGCCGGCGGCGCGCGGCAGTCCCTGCGCGTGCTGGGGGTGGACGCCCTGCTGCTGGCCCGACTGGCGCCCGAATTGCTGCCGCGACCGGCAGATGCCGACGATCGCTTTGCTTTTTTTGCCCCGGCCACCGTGTTCCTCAATGCAGCGGCGCAGAACGCGCTTGGCGCGGATTCTGTGCAATTGCAAAGCGGCTTGAACATGCTGGCAGTGCGTGTGGCCGGCAGTGTTGCCGCCGGCGGCGGCCCGCTGGCGGTGATGGACCTGGGCGCAGCGCAAGACCTGTTCGGCCGCGGCGGCGAACTCACGCGCATCGACTTGCAGCTGCGAGCAGGGGTGGACCGGGCTGACTTTGTACGCCGCCAGCAAAGCGCTGCTGACTTGCCTGAACAGCTGCAATGGAGCGAGCCCGGCGACGCTGCCCAACGCGTGAGCCAGCTCTCACGTGCTTACCGCATCAACCTCACGGTATTGGCCCTGGTGGCGCTTTTCACGGGCGCGTTTTTGGTGTTCTCCGTGTTGTCGCTGAGCGTGGCCAAACGCGCCCAGCAATTGGCCTTGCTGGGTGTGCTGGGTCTGGGAGGCGCTACGCGGCTGCAACTGGTGTTGTGCGAATCGCTGTTGCTGGGACTGCTGGGCAGCGCCGCAGGCGTGGCACTGGGCACGGCGCTGGCGGCATTGGCCTTGCGCCTGCTGGGCGGTGACCTGGGTGGCGGTTACTTTGCCGGCATCGCGCCAGCCTTGCAGTGGAGCTGGGCGGCCGCGCTCACCTACGGCGGCCTGGGCGTGGTGGCGGCCTTGGTTGGCGGCTGGTGGCCGGCGCGCACGGCCCAACAATTGCCACCCGCGCAAAGCCTCAAGGGCTTGGGCGTGGCGCAGGTCGGGCACGGCCGCGCCTGGCTGAGTCTGGCCATGCTGCTGGGTGGCGCCCTGTTGGCGCTGCTGCCGCCGGTGGCTGGCATCGCCCTGGGCGCCTACCTGTCGGTGGCGCTGTTGCTGGTCGGCGGTATCGGCGCGCTGCCGGTCTTGATCGGGCTGCTCTACGGCCGACTCAGCCCCCTGGTGGCCAAGCGGGCACTGCCCATGCTGGCGGTGGAGCGTGCACGGCGTGTCCGCGAAAGCGCCGGCGTGGCCGTCAGCGGCGTGGTGGCTTCGCTCAGTCTGGCCGTGGCGCTGACCATCATGGTGGCGAGTTTCAGGCATTCAGTGACAGACTGGCTGGAGGTGGTGCTGCCGGCTGATTTGTATGTGCGCACCGCCGCCAGCAGCGCGGCCGGGGAGACGGCCTATTTCAGCCCGGAGTTTGTGCAGGCTGTGGCTGTTTTGCCGGGTGTGGCGCGCGTCGGGGGCTTGCGCGTGACGCAACTGCTGCTAGCGCCTGACCAGCCGGCGGTCGCCTTGATCGCGCGCGACATGCAAACGCCTGCGCGGGTGCTACCACTGGTCGGCCCGGCGCTCAGCGTGCCGGCCGGCGCAATCGGTATTTATGTCAGCGAGCCCATGTTGACGCGCTACCAGGCCAGTCCGGGTGATTTTTTTGAACCAATGGCCAACAGTTTTACCAAGACCGGTGCGCCGCGGTTTTTTGTGGCTGGCGTGTGGCGCGACTACGCCCGGCAATTTGGCGCTATCGCCATGGACGAGAAAGATTTTGTGCGCTTGACCGGTGACCGGCGCGTCAACGACCTGGCCCTGTGGCTGGCGCCAGGTGCCCGAGAAGACACCGTGCAGGCGGGCATCCGGCAACTGGCAGCGCAAACCACGGGGCCGGGCCTGAACAATGAGCTGATCGAGCTGGCCTCTGCAGGAGAGATTCGCGTGCGCTCACTGCAGATTTTTGACCGTAGCTTTGCCGTGACCTACTGGCTGCAGGCGGTGGCCATAGCGATCGGGCTGTTTGGCGTGGCCGCCAACTTCAGCGCGCAGGTGCTGGCGCGGCGCAAAGAGTTCGGGCTGCTGGCGCACCTGGGGCTGACGCGCCGGCAGATTCTGAGTGTGGTGGCTGGTGAAGGCGCAGCCTGGACAGTGATGGGATCGATCGCCGGGCTTGGGTTGGGACTGGTGGTCTCCGTCGTGCTGGTGCATGTGGTCAATCCGCAAAGCTTTCACTGGAGCATGGATTTGCAAGTGCCCTGGTTGCGTCTTCTGGCCTTGTGTGTGGCCGTGGTGCTGGCCGGCACGCTGACCGCCTGGCTGGCAGGGCGCGCCGCCGCCAGCGCTGACGCGGTGCTGGCCGTGAAGGAAGACTGGTGAAGAACGCACGCGCAAATCGGGGGCTTGTATGTTGAGCCGTCGCAGCTTGATGGGCGCCGGCGCCCTGGGCCTGGGTGCGTCCCTGTGGACGCCGGCGACGCAGGCCCTAACGGCACGAACACTGGTGTTCCCTGCCGACCATGGCGCGCACCCCGACCTGCGCACCGAGTGGTGGTACATCACCGGTCATGCGCGCAGCCTGGCGGCTGAGCAGCGTGAATTCGGTTTTCAGCTGACATTTTTCCGCACCCGGGTGGATGCGGCGCAAACTCTGCAATCGAAATTTGCAGCCAAACAACTTATCTTTGCGCATGCGGCACTGACCGACGTGCAAGGGCAAAAACTCTGGCATGACCAACGCATTGCCCGCGAAGGCTTTGGCCTGGCGCTGGCCAGCACCGGCAACACCACTTTGCAACTGGGCCACTGGCGCTTGCAGCGCCAAGCGGACTCCGGCCTGTACACGGCCGAGCTACCGGCGCAGGACTTCAGCTTAGCGCTGCAGTTCAAGCCCAGCCAGCCGCTGCTCTTACAAGGCCAGCAAGGTCTGTCACGCAAGGGGCCCGATGCGCGCCAGGCCAGCTATTACTACAGCCAACCACAGCTGGCCACCCGCGGGCAAATCACCCTGCGCGGGCAGCGCTTTGAAGTCAGCGGTAAAGCTTGGCTGGACCATGAATGGAGCGACGAGTTGCTGCACCCCGAAGCCCGGGGCTGGGACTGGATCGGCATGAACCTGGACGACGGCAGCGCGCTAACGGCTTTTGCTTTGCGGCGCAACGATGGCAGCGCCGTCTGGGATGGCGGTTCTTTCCGCTCGCCACAGGGGGGGCTTTACACCTTCAGCCGGGGAGAAGTCATCTTCAAACCCCTGCGTTTTTGGCAAAGCCCGCTCACGCAAGCGCGCTACCCGGTGGAGTGGCTGGTACGCACCCCTGCCGACTTCTACACGGTCAAAGCAGTGATAGACGCTCAAGAACTCGACAGCCGTCAGTCCACCGGCGCCGTGTACTGGGAAGGCCTGAGCGATCTGTTTGACAGCCAAGGACGCCGCGTCGGTCGGGGCTATCTGGAGATGACGGGCTACGCCTCACCGCTGCGCATGTGAGCCGCTCGCGTCTGAACACAGGTGGGCCAGCACATCTGGCTAAACTGGCTGTATGCCTACTTCTGCTTCAGCTTCTGCACCCGCCCTGCCCACCCCTGTGT
>CAMBWM010000162.1 GCA_945871335.1 Polaromonas sp. YR568
CGCAGCGCTTCGCGAAAGCTGGGCGCACCGATCGGGATGATCATCAGCTCTTGTAAATCAAGGTTGTTGTTGGCATGAGCGCCGCCGTTGACCACGTTCATCATGGGCACAGGCATTTGCATGGCGCCCGAGCCCCCGAAGTAGCGGTAAAGCGGCAGGCCGGCTTCTTCAGCGGCGGCACGCGCCACGGCCATGCTGACGGCCAGCGTGGCATTGGCGCCCAGGCGGGATTTGTTGTCGGTGCCGTCCAGGTCGATCAGCGTACGGTCCAGAAAAGCCTGCTCGCTGGCGTCCAGCCCCAGCACGGCTTCAGAGATTTCGGTGTTGATGTGCTCGACTGCTTTGAGTACGCCCTTGCCCAGATAGCGGCCCATATCACCGTCGCGCAGCTCAATGGCTTCACGCGAGCCGGTGGACGCACCCGAAGGCACGGCCGCACGGCCCATCACGCCGGACTCCAGCAGCACGTCGCACTCAACGGTCGGGTTGCCCCTGCTGTCGAGGATTTCGCGGGCGACGATGTCAACAATTGCACTCATGTGGTTCTTCTTTCAATCCAAAAAACTAAAAATATAAAAAATCAAGGAGATAGCTCAGTTCAAGCCCCGAAAGTGTTCTCCAAGTAGCCGTTTTTCTTGGTCACGCGGTCCAGCTCAAGCAGCGTTTCGAGCAGGGCGTGCATGTGCTTGAGCGGCACGGCGTTGGGGCCATCGCTCAGGGCCTTGGCCGGGTCCGGGTGCGTTTCCATAAAGAGGCCGGCAATGCCCACGGCCACGGCGGCACGCGCCAGCACCGGCACCATCTCGCGCTGCCCGCCGCTGCTGGTGCCCTGCGCATTTCCAGCGCCGGGCAGCTGCACCGAATGCGTGGCGTCAAACACCACAGGCGCACGCGTTTCGCGCATGATCGCCAGGCTGCGCATGTCGCTGACCAGGTTGTTGTAGCCGAAGCTCGCCCCGCGCTCACAGGCCATGAAGCGGTCTTCGTCCAGACCTTTTTCCAGCGCTGCGGCGCGGGCTTTGTCGATGACGTTCTTCATGTCGCCCGGGGCCAGGAACTGGCCCTTCTTGATGTTGACCGGCTTGCCCGACTGCGCCACAGCGTGGATGAAGTCGGTCTGGCGGCATAAAAAGGCCGGCGTTTGCAAGACGTCGACCACGGCCGCCACAGCGACAATGTCGGCCTCAGAATGCACGTCGGTGAGCACCGGCACGCCAAGCTCGCGCTTGACCTTGGCCAGAATTTCCAGTCCCTTGGCCATACCGGGGCCACGAAAACTGGTGCCGCTGGATCGGTTGGCTTTGTCGTAGCTCGACTTGAAAATAAAAGGAATACCCAGCGATGCGGTGATGTCCTTGAGCGTGCCGGCGGTATCCATTTGCAGCTGCTCGGACTCGATCACGCAAGGGCCGGCAATAAGGAAAAAGGGCTGGTCCAGTCCGATGTCAAAGCCGCAAAGTTTCATGCCACCACCTTCAGGGTCTTGCCGGTGCTTTGCTGGTCGAGTGCCGCCTTGATGTAGGCGTTGAACAGTGGATGGCCGTCCCAGGGTGTGGACTTGAACTCGGGGTGAAACTGCACGCCCACAAACCAGGGGTGAACCGACTTGGGCAACTCGATGATCTCGGTCAGTTGCTCGCTTTGGGTGAGAGCGGAGATCACCAGGCCCGCCTTGCGAAGTGGGTCCAGGTAGTTGACGTTGGCTTCATAGCGGTGACGGTGGCGCTCGGTGACAACGCTGCCGTAAATCTCATAAGCCAGCGTGCCTTTGGCCACGTCAGAGCTTTGGGCGCCTAGGCGCATGGTGCCGCCCAGGTCAGAGTTTTCGTTGCGCGTCTTGATGGTGCCGTCGGCGTCTTTCCATTCGTTGATCAGTGCGATCACCGGGAAGGGGCTGTCCGGCTCAAATTCGGTGCTGTTGGCGTCTGCCATGCCGGCCACGTGGCGGGCGAACTCAATGGTGGCCACCTGCATGCCGAGGCAAATGCCCAGGTAAGGCACTTTGTTTTCACGTGCAAAACGCGCCGCACAAATTTTGCCCTCAACACCGCGTTTGCCAAATCCGCCGGGCACTAAAATGCCGTCGAACTTGGCCAGTTGCGAGACGTTTTCAGTCGTGATGGTTTCGGAATCGATGTACTCAATCACAACCTTGGCGTGGTTTTTCATGCCCGCATGGCGAACCGCTTCGTTGAGTGACTTGTAGCTGTCACTCAAATCCACATACTTGCCCACCATGGCGATGCGCACTTCTTTTTGCGGATGCTCGGTCTCGTAGACCAACTCGTCCCAGCGCTCCAGCTTGGCTGGCGGAGTGTTCAGGCGCAGTTTGTCGCAGATCAGACCGTCCAGGCCTTGTTCGTGCAGCATGCGCGGCACTTTGTAGATGGTATCCACGTCCCACATGGAGATCACGCCCCACTCGGGCACGTTGGAGAACAGTGATATTTTTTCGCGCTCTTCGTTGGGAATGCGGCGGTCAGCGCGGCACAGCAGCACGTCGGCCTGGATGCCGATTTCACGCAATTGCTTGGCTGTGTGCTGGGTTGGTTTGGTCTTGAGCTCTCCGGCGGCAGCGATCCAGGGCACATAACTCAGGTGCACAAAGGCGGTGTTGTTGGCGCCCATACGCAGACTCATTTGACGCACAGCTTCTAGAAACGGCAGGGACTCGATGTCGCCGACGGTGCCGCCGATTTCAACAATCGCCACATCGACCGCTTCGGGTGTGTCAAAACGCGCACCGCGTTTGATGAAGTCCTGAATCTCGTTGGTAATGTGCGGAATCACCTGCACCGTCTTGCCCAGGTAGTCGCCGCGGCGCTCTTTTTCGAGCACACTTTTATAAATCTGGCCGGTGGTGAAGTTGTTGGACTTTCGCATGCGCGTTTCAATGAAACGCTCGTAGTGGCCCAGGTCAAGATCGGTTTCGGCGCCGTCATCTGTGACAAAAACCTCGCCGTGCTGAAACGGCGACATGGTGCCCGGGTCCACGTTGATGTAAGGATCAAGCTTAATCAGGGTGATTTTGAGACCGCGCGATTCAAGCAGCGCAGCCAGGGACGCAGAAGCTATTCCCTTGCCCAGGGAGGACACCACACCGCCGGTGACGAAGACAAATTTGGTCATGCCATGAACGAACCAGAAGTTCGCTGAGGTGGAAATACAGATTATAGGCGGGTCAGAGGCCTGGCTTGCGATCTAGTACATTGCGCATTATGAGTATTCATGTACCCCTTGATCCAGCCCTGTCCGGTGCTGAAGACACCGGCGAGCTGGCCGGCAAACACATCGTGCTGGGCTTGTCTGGCGGCATCGCCTGTTACAAGGCCGCCGAGCTTTGCCGTGCCCTGATCAAAGCCGGGGCTACCGTGCAGGTTGTCATGACCGACTCTGCTGCGCAATTTATTACCCCTGTGACACTTCAGGCCCTGAGTGGACGTCCGGTTTTCACCAGCCAGTGGGATGCGCGTGAAGACAACAACATGGCGCATATCAATTTGTCGCGCCAGGCCGACGCGATTTTGGTGGCACCGTGCAGCGCCGACTTCATGGCGCGGCTGCTTCACGGCCGCGCTAACGATCTGCTGGCACTGATGTGCCTAGCCCGCCCCATCGACACGGTGCCCCTGCTGCTGGCACCGGCTATGAACCGAGAGATGTACGCGCACCCGGCCACCCAGCGCAATCTGGCTCAACTGCAGGCCGACGGGGCTGTGGTGCTTGGCGTGGGCAGTGGCGATCAAGCCTGCGGCGAGACGGGTGACGGCCGCATGCTCGAGCCTGAAGAACTGCTCGAAGATCTGATCGCCTTTTTTGCACCCAAGTCGCTGGCCGGCCAGCGCGTGCTTGTCACCGCCGGGCCGACCTACGAAGCCATTGACCCGGTGCGCGGCATCACCAACTTGTCCAGTGGCAAGATGGGTTTTGCCGTGGCCCGTGCCGCGCACGAAGCCGGCGCAGAAGTCACGCTGGTGGCCGGGCCGGTGAGCCTGCCGACGCCCCGCGGCGTGACCCGTGTGGATGTGCGCTCTGCCGAGCAGATGGCGCAGGCTGTCATGGCCCGGGTGGAGCAGGCCAGCGTATTCATCGCCACCGCCGCGGTGGCGGACTGGCGACCGGCTGCATCGGCCACTGAAAAAATCAAAAAAGACGGCAGTGGGCAAGCGCCTGAGCTGAGTTTTGTTGAAAACCCCGACATTCTGGCTCAGGTGGCCGCCTCGGCACGCGCCCGCAGCGGCAAGCTTTTTTGCGTGGGCTTTGCTGCTGAAAGTCATGACCTGCAGGCCCATGCCGAGGCCAAACGCATCAAAAAAGGCGTGCCCTTGTTGGTGGGCAACATCGGCCCGGCGACTTTCGGGCAGGACGACAATTGCCTCTTGTTGGTCGACGCCCATGGCACTCAGAGCCTGCCCCGCGCGTCCAAACTCCATCTGGCCCGCCAGTTGCTCACTCACGTGGCCAGCCGACTCAATCCAAACCGTACGCCCCCATGAAAATTGACGTCAAGATCCTCGACCCGCGCCTGAACGACAACTTGCCCGCCTATGCCACCCCCGGTAGTGCCGGTCTGGATTTACGCGCCTGCCTGACTGAGCCGCTCACCTTGGCGCCCAACGCCTGGCAATTGATTCCTACCGGCATGGCCATGTATTTGCAGGACCCGGCTTATGCCGCCTTGATCCTGCCGCGTTCGGGACTGGGTCATAAACACGGCATCGTGTTGGGTAACCTGGTCGGACTCATTGACAGTGACTACCAGGGCCAGTTGATGGTCAGCGCCTGGAACCGCAGTGATGTGGCTTTCACCATCGAGCCGATGGAGCGCATCGCGCAACTGGTGATCGTTCCTGTGGTGCAGGCCCAATTCAATGTGGTCAGCGAGTTCGTGGCCAGCGAGCGTGGCGAAGGCGGTTACGGCTCAACCGGCAAGCGTTGAGCGGCTCAACGCCTGGGCTGTCAGTGCAGCGTGTTGTTGCCCGTTTTGTTGCCCGTTAAGGGCGAAGCGTCAGCTTCGAGCTTGAAAAAACCAGTGCCCAGTGTGCCCTGACCGACTTCTTCTTCAGTGGCCTCGCGCACGGCCTCTACCTTGAGTGACAAACGGATGGCGATGCCCGCCAGGGGGTGGTTGCCATCAAGCACCACATGCTCAGGGTACAGGTCGGTGACGGTGTAAATAAGGTGGCGCGGCGTGTCCGCATGGGTACCGGCGGGCAGGGCTTGACCGTCGAAAGTCATGCCTTCTTCCAGCTCAGCCGGAAACAGTTTTCGGGGCTCCAGAAAGACGAAATTCTCGTCATAGTCGCCAAAGGCTTGCTCCGGCTCCAGGTGCAGATCAATTTTGGCGCCAAGCGCATGGCCTTGCAGGGTCTCTTCAATTTTGGCCAGCAAATCCTGACCGCCCAGCAAAAACTCAACTGGCTCGTCCAGCTCGTCTAGGACTTCGCCAAGGGTGTCTTTCATGACCCAGGTCAAGGACACAACGCATTGTGGGGTGATTTTCATCCGACAATTGTCCCATGGATACAACTCAAGCTCTGGCCCTGCTGGGCGGTCTTTCGCCCCAGCAATTCATGCAACGCCATTGGC
>CAMBWM010000163.1 GCA_945871335.1 Polaromonas sp. YR568
ACGGCCGTCAGCCAGGATTTGCCAGCTGAAGACCTCAGCGTACGCGCTGCGCGCGCCTTGCAAGCGGCCACCGGTACCACCCTGGGGGTGCACATCAGCCTTGAAAAGCGGATTCCATCGCAAGCCGGTATGGGAGGCGGCTCGTCCGACGCCGCCAGCTGCCTGTTGGCTTTGCAACGCCTGTGGGGCCTGCGGCTGCCCCCCGCCAAGCTGATGGCGCTGGCGCTTTCGCTGGGAGCCGATGTGCCCTTTTTCCTGTGCGGCAGCCATGCCTGGGTAGAAGGCATCGGCGAACTGATCACGCCAATCACTTTGCCAGCCGCCCGTTTCCTGGTCATAAAACCGGCTGCCGGGCTGTCAACACAGGCCATTTTCAGCTCTCCAGAGCTAAAACGTGACACCAAAACTGCTACAATGCTAGGCTTTGCTGCAAATAACAACGGCCTTGTTTACGGATTCGGCCGGAACGACTTGCAGCCGGTCGCCGAAAAGCTCTGCCCGCCGATGGTTCAGTCCCTGAACTGGCTTGCGGCACAAGGTTTGCAAGGCCGTATGACCGGCTCTGGGAGTGCTGTTTTTGCGCAAATGCCAAACGAAATGATGGTTTCAGACGCCCCGGGCGACTGGCAAATCAGGCAGTGCGGCAACCTGGAGGCGCATCCTCTGGCCGGTTGGTAAAATCCCGGCTCGAGAAAATGCTTCCCAGCGACGATTGATAGGTGTGTTGCTGAAGTCACGGAGCCGAGAGGTTGCCGGTCAACAGCAACAGTCCTGTGTAGGGGTGTCGCCAAGTTGGTTAAGGCACCGGATTTTGATTCCGGCATTCGCAGGTTCGAATCCTTCCACCCCTGCCAAATTTTTTGGCCCTTGCGACGGACTCCCAAAACGGGTAGGGCCAGGGCCTTTTGTTCGGTGCCTTTGTTGAGTGGTTTTGAGATTGCCGGCGCGGCCACCAGGCCGATGTGCGGCATGTCAAGACAATTTGCCAGGGCATTGAGCGCCATGTGTTTTTAGTGTGTTTTTTGCTTTTTCATCGCTTCACTGCCAAACACCGCTGGACCCCTCATGCTTGCGCACAACCCCGACTTCATGGTTTTCACCGGCAATGCCAACCCGAGCATGGCCCAGGAAATTGCCCACCACCTGGACATTTCATTAGGCGCTGCCCATGTCGGGCGCTTTTCGGACGGCGAAGTTACTGTCGAAATTCACCAAAACGTGCGTGCCCGTGAAGTCTTTGTGGTGCAGTCCACCTGCGCCCCGACCAATGACAACCTGATGGAACTGCTGATCATGGTGGATGCGCTCAAACGCGCATCGGCAGAGCGTATTTCCGCCGTGATTCCTTACTTCGGCTATGCCCGCCAGGACCGCCGCCCACGTTCGGCCCGCGTGCCCATCACCGCCAAGGTAGTGGCCAACATGTTGCAAACCGTGGGCGTGTCGCGCGTGCTGACCATGGACTTGCATGCCGACCAGATCCAGGGATTCTTCGACATACCGGTTGACAACATTTATGCCTCCCCCGTTTTGCTGGGCGACCTGCGCCAGAAAAACTACACCGACCTGATGGTCGTCTCACCCGACGTGGGTGGTGTAGTGCGGGCTAGGGCGCTGGCCAAGCAACTGGGCTGCGACATGGCCATCATCGATAAGCGCCGGCCCAAGGCCAATGTGTCTGAAGTCATGCACGTCATAGGCGACATCGAGGGGCGCAATTGCGTCATCATGGACGACATGATCGACACCGCAGGCACGCTCGTCAAGGCCGCCGAAGTTCTCAAAGAGCGCGGCGCCAAAAAGGTTTACGCCTATTGCACTCACCCGATTTTTTCGGGTCCTGCCATTGACCGCATTGCCAAAGGTGACGTACTCGATGAAGTGGTGGTGACCAACACCATCGCATTGACTGACAACGCCTTAAGCTGCAAAAAAATCCGCCAACTCTCCGTGGCTCCGTTGATCGCCGAAACGATACAACGCATTGCCAAGGGTGAGTCGGTCATGAGTTTGTTCTCAGACCAAGACAACCTGTTTTGATCTGAGGCAAAAAGCAGGCGGCACCTTCGGGCACCGCCTTTTTACGTCACGAGGCTAGCTGGTCGCGGCATGCCTCTTTAGGAGTATTGATATGAAATTCGTCGCTTTTGAGCGCGCCATGCAGGGTACGGGTGCGAGCCGCCGTCTCCGCATCACCGGACGCACACCCGGTATCGTTTACGGTGGCACTGGCCAGCCTTTGCTGATCGAGCTCGATCACAACGCTCTGTTCCACGCCATCAAGAAAGAATCTTTCCACGCGTCCATCCTCGACATGGAACTCGCCGGCAAGAGCCACAAAGTTTTGTTGCGTGATCTGCAGATGCACCCGTTCAAACAGCAGATCTTGCACATCGACTTCCAGCGCGTCGAAGCCACGACCCGCATGACTGTCAAAGTGCCGGTTCACTTCAGCGGTGAAGAAAATTCACCGGCTGTCAAAGCTGAAGGTTGCCTGATCAATCACGTGATGACTGAACTGACGATCTCCTGCTTCCCGGCAGACATTCCTGAGTTCATTGCCGTCGATCTGAGCGCCATGAAAAAAGGCTCTTCTTTGCACGTCAAAGACATCACCCTGCCAAAGGGCGTGAAATTTGTCGCTAAAGGCCAGGAAAACCCTGTGCTGGCCTCCGTCTCGGTGATTGTCGAGGAAGCTCCCGCCGAGGTAGCACCTGCAGCCGATGCCAAAGATGGCAAGGATGCCAAAGACGCCAAAGCGCCGGCCAAGGCCCCAGCCAAGGCACCTGCAGCCAAGAAATAAGCTGCAGACAGCGGAGCAAGCTTTTGCCTCATCGGCCCATATCCTCACCAGAGGATATGGGCCGTTTTCTTGAGGCCGGCAGGCGTTACAGTCCTTCAAAGACTATTGGACAAACCGCGCACACGGAATTCATCGCTCCATGATCAAACTTTTTGTCGGCCTGGGCAACCCGGGTACTGAATACGAAGCTACCCGTCACAACGCCGGTTTTTGGTGGCTTGATGCCTTGGCCCGCGAACTCAAGCTGAGCCTAGTGCTGGACAAGAACTACCACGGCGTGGTGGCGCGCACCACCATCAAAGGACAGACAGTGTGGCTGCTAGAGCCGCGTACCTTCATGAACCTGTCAGGCAAATCGGTTGCTGCGCTGGCCCGTTTTTTCAAACTCAAGCCTGAAGAAATTCTGGTGGCACATGACGAGCTGGATATCGTGCCTGGCCAGCTCAAGCTTAAATTTGGCGGCAGCCACGCCGGCCACAACGGTCTGCGCGACATTCACGCACAGCTGGGCAGTGCCGACTACTGGCGTCTGCGGATCGGTGTGGGTCACCCCGGGGATAAATCCGAGGTGGTCAACTGGGTGCTGCAAAAGCCCTCGCAAGAGCACCGCGCGGCCATTGAAGATGCCCTGCCCCGCAGCCTGAAGGCGCTACCTATGCTGATAGACGGTGAAATGGAAAAAGCCACCATGCTGATTCACACGCATGCGCCGGTGCGGCCCAAGCCGCCGCGCAAGCCCGAGCCTGCGCCCGGTGCAGAAACGGGCCCGACGGGCACAGCCGACAAGCCCTGAACAAACCGGCCTTATCCCGGCTCAACCCAGTGCTAAGGGCTTGGGTACGGCGCTCGCCACCAAAGTGGCTTGGAGGCGGTGGTATTTTTGCATCAAGGTTTCCCGGCTTTCAATGTGCTGGGGATGAATAGGAATACAGGCCACAGGGCAGACCTGCACGCACTGGGGCTCGTCAAAGTGCCCGACGCACTCGGTGCACTTGTGCGGATCTATCTCGTAGATTTCTTTGCCCATGTAGATGGCCTGGTTCGGGCACTCGGGCTCACACACGTCGCAGTTGATGCACTCGTCGGTGATCAGAAGCGCCATGTCAGCGTCCCGGCGGCGCTGCGTTAACGCCGTGCAAGGCGGCTGCCACGGCGGGGCTGACCATCTGGCCCACGTCGCCGCCAAGCTTGCTGATTTCACGCACCAGCGTGCTGCTGATGCATTGCAAGGATGCTTCTGGCAGCAAAAAAATAGTCTCGATGCCGGGTCGCAACTTACGGTTCATGGCGGCCATCTGCACTTCGTAATCAAAGTCAGTCAGGTTACGCACACCGCGCACCACAGCGCTGGCTTGGTGCTGAGCACAAAAATCCATGATCAGGCCCTCAAAGGGCAACACCCGTATGCGCCCTGCGGGCGCAATGCTCTGCACCGCCAGCTCAACCAAACGCACTCGTTCTTGCAAGCTGAACAAGGTTTTTTTGTGATGGGCAACGGCCACGGCAATCAAGAGCTGGTCAAACAAGCCGGCCGCGCGGCGCACCACGTCCTCATGCCCCAGCGTGAACGGGTCAAAAGTGCCGGAGTAAACAGCCGTACGGGAGTTAGTCTGAGCCATGGGCGAATTATGCCGCTTGGCGCCGCGCTCAGGCGGAGAAGGCGGCCGGGCGTGCCAGCAGATGAAAATGTACCGCGCCGGCCTTGCTGCTGCGGTAGATCGCCAGGCCCAAGGTGGCAAGTTCTTCAGCACTCCAGCTGCGCGGGGCTTCAAGGTAGACCAAGCCCTGCGGTGCAATCGCGTCAGCCGCAGCCTTGAGGGCGGGCTCAAACAGCGTGGACTCAAAGGGTGGGTCAATGAAAACCAGTTGCATCGAGCCCGGGCTTTGCCGGCGCAACAGGCCTACACCGTCGCCGCGCTCGACGCGCACGCTAGCGGCCTGCAAACGCTCTTGCAGCGCCTTGAGTTTGAGTGCCAATTGCGGATCTTGCTCGCACAGCAGGACCTCGGCAGCACCGCGCGATGCGGCTTCAAAGCCCAGCGCACCGGTCCCGGCAAAGATGTCAATGCAGCGCCAACCAGTGAGATCCTGACCGAGCCAGTTAAACAAGGTTTCCCGCACCCGGTCCGGCGTCGGGCGCAAGCCCGGCTTATCGGCCACCGGCAGTTTGGTCCGCTTGTAAATCCCGCCAATGATGCGCACCTCGCCGGGCAGCGACTTGTTCTGTCGCGGGCCGGGCTTGGCCTTTGGTTTGGGCGCGGGCGCTGAACGCGCATCTGAACGGGCGTCAGAGCGGGCGTCTGAACGCACGATCATGGGCCAGCGCCCAACACCACAGTGACCATGCGCTCGGGTTGAAGTTTGCGGGAAAAAGCAGCCTTGATATCAGCCGCCGTGATTTTTTCAAGCTGCGCAGTCCAGGTGTCTAAGTAGTCCAAAGGCAAGTTGTTCCAGGCAATGTTGGAGATGTTTTCAAGCAGTTTGGCGTTGCTGTCGATACGCAGCGCAAAGCCGCCCACCAGGTTGTCCTTGGCGGCCTTGAGCTCGGCCTCGGTCGGGCCTTCGGCCACAAATTTTGCCAGCACCGTACGCGCCACCTCGACAGCCTGCGCCGCCTGGTCGGGCCGCGTCTGCAAACCAATGGTGAATGCACCCGCATGCAGACCGGGGGAAAAAAAGCTGTAGACGCTGTAGGTCAGGCCACGCTTTTCACGTACCTCGGTGGTCAGTCGCGACACAAAACCGCCGCCACC